>NZ_JBNPWQ010000005.1:0-220404 GCF_050433745.1 Sphingobacterium sp. HSC-15S19 | reverse complement strand
TCTCAGGCCGCCTATAAAAGGAAAAAAGGGACAGCTAAAGATCTTCGCAGATTGAAAAATAGGGGTCAATATCGAAATGATGAAAAAAGCTATGCTTGTACCACAGAAATCCAATCCTAAAATTTATTTAGGACACATATGATTTTACATATATCTTTTTCCCCAGGTACCATCGAAACACAATACCTACAGAAAAGTAAACGATAAACTCATTCTAACATGAATCGAAAAAATTATAGAAAGCAAATTACCATAGGAGTGATAATTTCTTTTTCGCTTATCTTCCTTTCAGCCCTATATTTTTTCATATCGCTGCATCATAATTTAAATAACGAGCGAAGTATTGTTCGTGTTGCCGAAAATAGATTCAATATTATTAATGAAATCAAATCAAGTGTAGACGAAGTAAATGACATCAAACTTGATTACCTGAATAAGAAAGACGCTTCACTATTTATTCCTTATAAAATGGAATTTAAAAAAATGGACGAACTGTTGCGATCTTTAAGTTTGAAAGATGATTTCTATCATGTTCAGCCAAACAGCACTGAAAACATCCGCAAAGATATCGTTGCATTTTACGACTTTGAGCAGGATATCGATCACACAAAGGAAACTCAATCCATATCACATAATATTCACGAGCGAAAGGCCTCGATATTAAATCAGATCGATCTCATGTCGAGAGATCTATTAGACCAACGGGCAAGACTCTTAGAAAAATCTAGAAATGAACTGCAACTGGCCCAGTACATTACTTACCTTTTCATCGCCATTGGCTTAAGTGGGTTCTTCTATATTCTCGCTAAAATTTCCTCGATCTCTAGATTTCTGAGGTCTACAGTGAAAAGTCAACAAGAATCCAATAAAAGTCTCCAACTATTGCAAGAACAGACCAATGGTGATAACTGGATTTTGAATGCGATTAATGGCATTGACGAACAATTACGCGGTGACTATACAGACAAGAAAATTGCCGAAATAAGCCTACATGCTATTGCTTCCACGACAAAAGCATTAGGTGGGACGATTTACATTTTCGATGATAACTATCAGGAGTATCAGCTTTGCCACAAAATTGGTATTTCCTCCACACAGTATATCAAACGAACGTTTAAGGAAAACGATGGTATTTTGGGCGAAGTCGCAAACAATCATGAAGTCGTTAAAATAAAAGACGTCGACCACAAGCATCTTATCTTAGAAACCTCGTTATCCGATCGTTTAGAAGCCGAGATCTATATTGTACCCTTCTCTTATGAAAACCATTGTGTCGGTATCATGGAAATTTGTTGCCCCATTACCAATGAGAAAGACGAGCAACTACGATTTAACTTCCTGGATAAAGCAAAAGATAACATTGCCGTTATCATCAAAGTAGCCCAAACTCATGGGAAGCTTGCCGATCTTTATGAGGAACTTCAACAACAAACCGAGGAATTAGAGACGCAACAGGAAGAATTGAGAACAACAAATGAGGAGTTAATCCATAAGACCCATTTGTTGGAGGCTTCTGAGGAAGAGCTTAGAGTACAGCAGGAAGAACTTATCCAAACCAATAATGAGCTTGACGAGAAGGCCAAATTGCTCTTTGCCCAAAATGAAGATCTGGAAAAAGCCCGTCAGGCCATAGCCCAGAAAATAGAGGAAGTAGAGCTGTCCAGCAAATATAAATCTGAATTTATGGCCAATATGAGCCATGAATTGCGGACACCACTTAATAGTATACTCATTCTTGCCAAATTACTTCAGGATAACAAAAAGAAAAACCTAAGTGAGGACCAAATAAAGTATGCTTCTGTTATTCACAGTGCTGGTTCAGATCTCCTACATTTAATTAACGAATTGTTGGATCTGGCAAAAATTGAATCGGGCAAAGTTGACGTCCAAAAGGAATGTATCAACACAAACTACCTTGTCAATTATATTAAAGATTTTTTCAGTGATACCGCAGCTTCGAAAAATATTCACTTCTTGCTCGATGTCAATGTAAATGCACCGCAGGAATTCATTGGTGATGAACATCGTATACAACAAGTCCTAAAGAATTTATTATCGAATGCGTTCAAGTTTACAGGTGAAAAAGGCGAAGTTTCTTTAGCGATAGAAGCTGAAGCAGAAAATCTTCTTTTTACGGTTAAAGATAGCGGTATTGGCATTGCTCCTGAAAAACAAGAGCTAATCTTTGATGCTTTTAAACAGGAAGATGGCTCAACGAGTCGTAAATATGGTGGAACTGGTTTAGGCTTATCGATATGCCGCGAAATTGCTAGCTTATTAAAAGGGAAAATAAACTTATCCAGTAAGGTTGGTGAAGGTAGTATCTTTACCTTCAGTATCCCGCTAGAACAGGAGATTCAAATTTCAGTCCCGAAAGTAACATCGATCGAAAAAGAAAGTAATCCGCCGCCACAAATTCCAAAGAAAAATCCTATAGTCGAAAAAACGAAGTCGATCGACAAGGATGGAAAACACAATAAACTGCTGATTATTGAGGATGATTTTATTTTTGCAGATATTCTAAAAGACTACGCCGAACAAAATGGCTACGATGTATACATCAGCTATGATGGGCAAGATGGTTTACAAAAGGCACAGAATTTACGACCTGCCGCAATTATCTTAGATATCATGTTGCCTAAAATGGATGGTTGGGAAGTTCTTCGTAACCTCAAAAAAATTGACAGCACCAAGGAGATCCCCGTGCACATGATGTCGGCAGGAACATTTTTACATGATGAACCTATTTCTGCCGGAGCCATCGGATTTATGGCTAAACCTGTGTCAGAAGAATCTTTGGCTGAAACATTCTTAAAAATAAAAGCATCGACTAGTCATCCATTGAAAAAAATTCTGCTGGTGGAAGATCAGGAAATCCAAAGCGATTTTATCAAACAATCTTTAGAAGAACAGCATATTCAGATATTTCAGGCCTTCAATGCAAAACAAGCCCTCGATCTATTAGATCAAGAGAAATTGTTTGACTGCATCATTATGGACCTGAATCTCCCTGACAAATCAGGCATTGAACTCCTGAATGAAATCAAATCGAACAATCAATTTAAGGATTTACCCATTATCATCAATACGGCAATGGAACTCACTACAGAGCAGACTTCCGAAATTTTGCATCATAGCCAGGCGATGGTCCTTAAATCGGCTAAATCAAATAATCGCCTGATTGATGAAGTTAATTTATTCCTAAATAAAATTCGCAGTGATAAGCACGAATACACGATGTTCAATCACTCAGGAGCCTCTGTAATTGCGGAAAACAATTTAGCTTCCAAAACAGTATTACTCGCAGATGACGATATGCGGAATATTTTCGCCCTGAGCACTGCATTTGAAAGCTATGATATGAACATTGAAATTGCCAACAATGGTCAGGAAGCTTTAGATATTCTTGAACGGAATAAACAGATTGACCTTGTTTTAATGGATATCATGATGCCCGTTATGGATGGTTATGAGGCTATTGAAAAAATAAGGGCAAACAAGAAATTTGCAAACCTTCCTATTATTGCTGTGACAGCGAAAGCAATGAAAGGGGATAGAGAAAAAACAATTGCTGTTGGAGCAAACGATTATATTAGTAAACCGGTTGATGTTGACAAATTAATATCTCTGATGCGCGTATGGCTGAGTTAACCGATAAAATAGTAGCAATGATAAGTTTTGAAGAGTTGGAAGAAGTTATTGATATAGTCAAAAATCTCCACGGCTATGATGTGTCCGGCTATACAAGAGCTTCCTTAAAAAGACGTGTGACTAGAATAATGGAACTTAACAAGCTCAATCTACAGGAGCTAAAGTCCAATTTGATTAATCAGCCCGGATTCAGCACCTATTTCCTACAGGAAATTACAGTCAATGTAACTGAAATGTTTAGGGATCCTGATTTTTATAAAGCTGTAAAAACGGATGTATTTCCCTATCTCGCTACTTATCCACATATAAAACTCTGGAGCGCAGGCTGTTCTACTGGCGAAGAAGTTTATTCGCTGGCCATATTGTTAGAAGAAGCAAATCTTTACCAACGTGCATTTATTTATGGTACCGACATTAACGGCAAAGTGTTAGAAAAGGCAAAACGCGGTATCTATTCGCTCGCGAAAGTTAAAGAATACTCGGAAAATTTTATTAAAACAGAACCAAAAAACTCACTGTCGGATTATTATACAGCGATGTACAACGCAGCTACCATTAATAATAGTCTGAAAAAAAATGTCCTTTTTTCCATGCATAGCTTGGTGTCCGATGGCGTTTTTAATGAATTTCAACTGATTACCTGCCGTAATGTATTGATCTATTTTGATACTGAACTGCAAAATAAAGTCCTGGATTTATTCTATCATTCACTATGCCATCTGGGCTTCTTATGTTTGGGAGCGAAAGAATCTTTAATCAACTATAAAGACGCTGCTAAATTTAAGGTCGTAAACAAAAAACAGAATATTTACCAAAAAATTGGTTAGTAGGTGATGGAAAGGAAAATTCTTTTGTTAGCGGGGTCTGCCGGTGGGTTTAGTGTCATTCTAAATATATTAAAGTCATTGGAACGACCAATCCGCATACCCGTTATTGTCATTGTACACAGAAACCCTAAATATGCTTCTAGTATTGAGGACACGCTTTCCAAAGCGCTTGTTCAAAAAATAAAAACTGCAGATGATAAGGAACCGATAGAAGATGGGACTATTTATTTTGCCCCTGCTGGCTATCATCTTTTAGTTGAACCAGACTATAGCTTTTCTTTGGATATCTCGGAACCTGTTCAATACTCAAGACCATCAATTGATGTAACTTTCGAATCTGTAGCCGAAATATATAAAGAAAATTGTACCGCTATCTTATTCTCTGGAGCGAATCAGGACGGTGCACAGGGATTATTAATGATAAAACGATACGGCGGGACGACTTTTGTACAAGACCCTACGACGGCTGAAGTTCCCATCATGCCCGAAGCAGCTATTCAACTCGATGCACAGGAACGCATTTTGAGCATTCAAGAAATAAAAGATTACATCAAGCAATTGACTTAAAATTGTATTTAGATTTGCTATAATGAAGAAGATAAATATATTGATTGTCGATGATAAAATTGAAAATATTATCAGTCTTACAGCACTGCTGGAGGATATCGAAAATATAAATATAGTGACGAGCACGGATCCCAACGAGGCTTTAAAAATCTGTTGGAAAGAGGATATTGACTTAGCGCTCGTTGACGTACAGATGCCAGAAATCAATGGTTTTGAATTTGTTTCCTTCCTAAAGAAGAATCCGAAAACAAACCATATTATCCCCATTATGGTAACAGCGATTTCAAAAGAAGACAAATACCTCATTCAGGGACTTAATAGCGGAGCTGTGGATTATCTATATAAACCACTGAACCCGGAAGCGACCATCGCAAAAGTAAAATCTTTTGTTCAGCAATTACTGATACAGCAGGAAATTAAAGAGAAAAACATTGCCTTAGAAGAATCAAAACAGGCCATTCTCAAAGCTAAAGAAGAGGCAGATCTTGCCAGAAAGTCGAAAGAAACCTTTTTAGCCAATATGAGCCATGAGATTCGTACGCCTATTAATGGTATTATGGGCATTACACAGATGTTAAAGAACTCCCAGCTCACTTTAGAGCAAGAAAACTGGATCAATAAACTGGACTCTGCCTCTCAAAATCTGTTGACTATTATCAACGACATATTAGACCTATCGAAAGTCGACTCAGGTATGATGAAACTTAACATGGAGTCGACATCAGTGCACGATATTACAGATGATCTAAACAACCTCTTTATTGATAAAGCCAACTACAAAGGGTTGAATTTTTCAATTGATGTAGACGATCGGATCACAAGTTATTTTCTGACAGATCCACTACGGTTGAAACAAATATTGACCAACTTTATCTCCAATAGTTTCAAATTCACCTCGGAAGGTTCTGTTGTATTAAAAATTCAGCTTCTAACAGAGGATAACCATAGCATCTGTTTACGGTTTCAGGTTATAGACACAGGAATCGGCATTGTAGAAGACGCCCTGGAAAAAATATTTATTGCGTTTGAACAGGGAGAAGATAGTATCACCAAAAAATTTGGCGGTACAGGATTGGGCCTCGCAATTGTAAAACGTATTGCTGCGCTGCTCAACGGTCGGGTTTTTGCATCGAGTGAATATGGTAAAGGAAGTATATTTTCCTTTGAATGTACTTTCGACAAAATCAAAGACAAACCCGTAGAAAAAGAAACGCAGATACTCTATACGGAATTGCCCAAGTTCAACTTTCCGATGATCCTGATTGCTGAAGACAATGAATTAAACAGTTTTATGCTGGCAAATATCCTGAAGAGCTGGAATTGCGAAATCACTTTGGCAACCAATGGCCTCATTGCATTAGAGGAAATCAATAAGAAAAAAATTGATTTGGTGTTTATGGATGCCCATATGCCGCTCATGAGTGGTTTTGAAGCGATCAAGGAAATACGTCGAAACACGAATCCGACAATCGCAAACATGCCGATTATTTCCATTTCAGCCTCTGTGCTCCAAGCCGAACAACAGGAAGCGCTCGATGCCGGAGCCAATGAAGTTGTCGGAAAGCCATTCGATCCTATCAAATTATATAAAACAATTGATACTTTATTGTCAAAATTGAAATGATAGTTTCAATTTATCAATGAAATCATTAATTTTAGAACATAATCAAGATGTTTTGATGTTATTTCTCATGAACGTGTATCCAGAAAGGAATTACGTTCGTCATAACTTCATCACTAAACCGCTAAAGGCTGCGGAAATGCCTACAATAAATAAAAGATAAACAAACAATCATTCAAATGAAAAAACTTTTTATGATACCAGCAGTTGCAGTTGCTTTATCAATTGCATCTTGTGGTGGAAACAGTGACAAGTCTGAAAAATCAACTAGTACAGAAGCGACAACTTCAACAGAAAGCCAAGCAACAGAAACAGTGCCTGGAATTGAAAACGTGGCTATTTCCAACAGCTTATCTTTAGAAGGTAACGATCAAATGAAATATAATAAGGATCTATTCCGTGTAAAAGCGGGTGAGCCAGTAGAATTATCTTTCAAAAATGCAGGTACTATGCCAAAAGAGTCCATGGGACATAACGTAGTTATCCTAAAACCAGGTGTTGACCTTCCAACTTTTGGTGCTGAGGCTGCTGCAGCTGCGGCAGACGAATATATTCCAAAATCAGCTTTATCTTCAATTGTTTCCCACACAAAATTATTGGGACCTGGGGAAACTGATAAAATCACTTTTACACTTGAAAAAGGAGTTTATACGTTTATTTGTAGCTTCCCTGGTCACTATGGTGTCATGCAAGGAAAAATTGTTGCAGAATAACGAATAAGTAAAAAAGGATATTCAAAATATGAATATCCTTTTTTCAATTTTATCCCCCCACTAGCACCGATTCATTGTTCCCCGAGGTGCATAATTTCCATTCTTTTATCAAAAAAATGTAAAGTAAGGATCTTTGGTCACAAATCGTAAGTTTTGATTTCCTATCCCATTAATAATCATTAAATTTGTGGTACAAAAAAATAAAACGTAATCAATGCAATACGACGTAATTGTAATCGGAAGTGGTCCAGGCGGATATGTAGGAGCTATCCGTTGTGCCCAATTAGGATTAAAAACAGCTGTTATTGAAAAATATAGCACATTTGGTGGTACTTGTCTTAACGTTGGATGTATTCCTTCAAAAGCGCTTTTAGATTCTTCGGAGCATTACCACAATGCTGCGCACAATTTTGATGCATTTGGCATCAGCTTGAAAGATCTGAAAGTAGACATGGCAAAGATGATTGCTCGTAAAGACGATGTCATTGCCCAAAATACTGCTGGTATTACCTTCTTATTTAAGAAGAATAAAATTGACAGTTTTCAGGGTGTGGGTTCATTTGTGGACAAAAACACCATCAAAATAACGAAAGCAGATGGTTCTACAGAGCAGATCACTGGTAAAAATGTAATTATCGCAACGGGATCGAAACCGACTTCATTGCCTTTCCTACCTGTTGATAAAAAAAGAATCATTACCTCAACCGAAGCACTTAACCTAAAAGAGATTCCAAAACACCTTATTGTCATTGGTGGTGGTGTTATAGGTTTGGAACTAGGTTCAGTTTATGCTCGTTTGGGTTCAAAAGTTTCTGTTGTTGAATTTGCAAAATCTATCATCGGTACAATGGATGGTGGCTTAGGAAAAGAACTACAACGTGTTTTGAAAAAATCATTGGGCATGGAGTTCTATTTAGGTCATAAAGTAACTGGAGCTTCCGCGAAAGGTAAAGTTGTAAAAGTAACTGCTGAAGATCCAAAAGGACAAGAAGTCACTTTAGAAGGCGACTATTGTATCGTAGCCGTTGGTCGTACCGCATATTCTGAAGGCTTAGGATTAGAAAATATCGGCATCACAGTAGAAGAAAGAGGTAAGAAAATCCCTGTTAATGCCCATCTGGAAACAGCTGTACAAGGTGTATTTGCAATTGGTGATGTGATCACTGGAGCAATGTTGGCACACAAAGCTGAGGACGAAGGTGTATATGTTGCAGAATATATTGCAGGTCAAAAACCACATATTGATTATAATTTGATTCCAGGTGTTGTTTATACTTGGCCTGAAGTTGCTTCTGTTGGAAAGACTGAAGAGCAACTTAAAGAGGCAGGTGTAAAATACAAAGCTGGATCATTCTCTTTCAAAGCTTCTGGTCGTGCAAAAGCATCTGGTGACACGGATGGTTTTGTAAAAGTACTGGCAGACGCGACAACTGACGAAGTATTAGGTGTACATATGATTGGTCCTCGTGCAGCAGATATGATTGGTGAGGCAACCGTAGCTATGGAATACCGTGCATCTGCAGAGGATATCGCACGTATTTGCCATGCACACCCAACCTATACTGAAGCAATCAAAGAGGCGGCGCTAGCAGCTACAGCAAACAGAGCAATACACGCTTAGGCGATAAATATCGGATACTCAAGGGGAAAAGGAAACTTTTCCCCTTTGTCATAAATACCTATACACGATGAATTTTTATACAAGAAAATGGGTCAAACCCGAAGACCTAAATCCCAATGGAACATTATTTGGAGGAACACTACTGCGATGGATTGATGAAGAAGCAGTCATCTATGCTATCGTTCAATTAGGAAATCCCAAAGTGGTTACGAAATTTATTTCAGAAATAAACTTTGTAAGCTCAGCCAAGCAAGGCGATATTCTCGAACTGGGTATTGAAGCGATCAATTTTGGAACAACATCTTTAACGATGCGCTGCGAGGTACGCAATAAAATATCCAGGAAAACAATTCTATCGATCGATAAATTGGTCTTTGTAAACTTGGATGACGATGGTAATCCAGCTCCTCATGGAAAAGATAGCATTACCTATGCGTATATGGGGATTGAAAAGACAGGTAGAGATGATTAAACATCTCCCCTGTCTTTATTAATTTGGTATCTCCCCCCTACCTAACCCTTTGCAAAAATTCATGCATTTGTATTTTTTAAACAAACTATGATTTCTGTCTCTTTCCTTCAATTTCTTTTTTAAGATCCAATTCCACCCAAAAGCCAAAAATAGGGATCAAAGAAGCCAAGAAATATTTCACCGCCTTTAATATAGGCCACTTGTATTCTACAGTTGACATGATCAGCATAACGACGAAGATAACGACAAAGAAGCCATGAATGGAACCAGCTATTTTGACTGCTTCGGGGATTCCCGCGAAATATTTCAACGGCATGGCAATAAAAAACAAGCAAATGGTGGAGATTGCTTCCCACAGGGCGATCTGTCTGAATATTCTTAACATAATGATAAACTGTGTATTGTGAACTTCAAAAATAAGACTCTAAAAACGCTTTAACTATTATTTTTCCCCCTTTGACCAGGATGTGACATTCAGCTAGAAACAGCGACAGTGTTTTATCAGAAACCGCCAATTTTACAATAAATAGTTCATATTCATCAGAAAAAATGCGTACTTTTGAATGAATATATGCTTCACAGATTTTGTCATTTGAAGCTATAACACTCAACTACAGAATATTTATTTATATGAATTACGACATCATTGTAATCGGTAGTGGTCCAGGCGGGTATGTTGCTGCCATTAGAGCCGCTCAGTTAGGGTTCAAAACAGCGATTATTGAACGCGAATCATTAGGCGGAATCTGTCTAAACTGGGGCTGTATCCCTACAAAAGCATTATTGAAAAGTGCTCAGGTATTTGAATATTTAAACCATGCCGCTGATTACGGCATCAATGTTCAAGGTGGTGAGGCTGATTTTGACGCTATTGTCAAAAGAAGTCGCGGGGTTGCTGAAGGAATGAGTAAAGGTATTCAGTTCTTGATGAAAAAGAATAAAATCGACGTCATCAATGGAACTGCAAAAATTAAAAAAGGTGGTAAAATCGATGTGAAAGGAGCAGACGGTTCTACTAAAGAATATTCGGCAAAACATACCATCCTAGCGACTGGTGCACGTTCACGTGAATTGCCTAATTTACCTCAAGATGGTAAAAAAATCATCGGCTACCGTCAAGCAATGACACTTCCTAAACAACCAAAATCTTTAGTTGTTGTTGGCTCAGGTGCTATCGGTGTTGAGTTTGCTTATTTCTATAATGCAATCGGAACAAAAGTAACTATCGTAGAATTTATGGATAGAATCGTTCCTGTTGAAGATGAAGAAATTTCAAAACAATTAGAGAAAAGCTTAAAGAAACAAGGTATCACCATCTTAACGAAATCTGAAGTTCAATCCGTTGACACAACAGGTGAGTTGAGCAAAGTTTCTATCAAAACAGAAAAAGGTATTGAAGTTATCGAAGCAGAGATTGTATTATCGGCTGTTGGTATCGCTCCAAATATCGAAAATATCGGCTTGGAAGAGGTTGGTGTAAAAACTGATCGCGGCCGTGTTGTTGTAGATGATTTCTACAAAACAAACATCGAAGGTGTATATGCGATCGGTGACATTGTTAAAGGCCAAGCCTTGGCTCACGTTGCCTCAGCAGAAGGGATCACTTGTGTTGAAAAAATCAAAGGTCTACATGTTGAGCCTATTGACTACAATAATATCCCTGGCTGTACATATTGTTCCCCAGAAATTGCTTCTGTAGGTTATACCGAAAAAGCGGCAAAAGAAGCCGGCTATGAAATTAAAGTTGGTAAATTCCCATTCTCAGCTTCAGGAAAAGCTTCAGCTGCTGGTGCGAAAGATGGCTTTGTTAAAGTTATCTTTGATGCTAAATATGGTGAGTTCCTAGGCGCACACCTTATCGGAGCCAATGTTACAGAAATGATTGCAGAAGTTGTTGTTGCCCGCAAACTGGAAACAACAGGTCATGAAATGATTAAAACGATCCATCCTCACCCAACAATGAGTGAAGCGATTATGGAAGCTTGTGCTGATGCTTACGGTGAAGTGATCCACTTGTAGTATTAAAACAACTAAAACTAAAAAGGGGAAAATCTAACGATTTTCCCCTTTTTAGTTTTATGATCGAATGGTTAATAGCGATTACATAACCAATCGCGACTTAAAGACGATCTGTTGATCGATAATTTCGGTGTTGTCAATGCGTTCAAATAAAATTTCAGCGGCTTTACGCGCTTGCATTCCCGGAAATTGCTCTATGCGTCCCATTGGCGGATTTTCCATATATTGCCATAACGGATAGTTGGCATAACTAATAAAGAAAATATCTTGATTTAAGACAAGCCCCTTCTGTCTGGCCGCTTTCATCAAATCAAGTGTAACAAAGTCATTAAAAGATATAATTGCAGAAGGTCGCTCAGACATCGCAAATATACTATCCATAGCCTTTTCATTTCCTTCCGTACTCAGGTCTGTTTCGATGATATTCTTTTCTAGAATATCCATACCATTCCTTTTCATGGCGGATAGATAAGCTACTTTTCGATCTTCACTAGCCGGCAAGGTTTTCGGCCCATTTACAAGGGCAATAATTTTATGTCCACGCGCTACGAAAGCATCCACAGCTTCGTTCATACCCGTAGAAAGATCGCTTTGTACTTTATTGATATTGGGTAAACTAGGCACACAGTCAAAGAAGACAATCGGGATACCAGACGCTTCCAATTTCTCAATGAATTCTAAATTGGTCGTCTTTTTACCTATAGACATCAAAATCCCATCGACACGATGGTTTTTAAATGTTTTTAAGATCTGTTCTTCACGCTCGGGGTCATCCAGTGATTGTCCCATCAGCACAGTATATCGGTGTTCTGATGCAACATTTTCAATTTCACTAATGGCGAAAGAAAAAAACGGTTCAGACAAACTCGGTAAGATAACAGCAATCGTAAATGTTTTACGCTGCTTGAAGAATATAGCCGTTTGATTGGGTTCATAATTCAATTCTTCGGCCATTTTTTTTACGCGCATTGTTGTCACCAATCCAATACTAGGATGATCATTCAATGCTCTAGAAACTGTCGAAGGACTGATTTTCAGCTTCTTGGCAATTTCTTTAATCGTGGCAGGCTTGTTCACTTTATTCATAAATCCAAGGGCTTTATATAAAAATAGGGCTTTTATATCCCTAATCATAATTTTTTCTCAACAATATCGACGACGACTTTAATAACAATTATTGTTGGTAGATTCAACAAAGATACTGACTGTAAACTTAGTCTACAAATTGAATTGCGGTCGTGTCCACCGTAAACTCATTTGCGAGGAACTCCAATGGATCAATTCCCCTAAAAACAAGTTCATCCTTAAAGTAAACTTTTACAGCATCCCCATATTCACCCCAATCCACAAATTTGACTTTATTGAGTTGTTCTAGCGGATTTCCTTTCGTCAAAATACAAACATGTTTATCTGCGGCTTTTAACTGCCTAAACAGCGTATTAATATGATCAAACAAATGTAACCGTAGTGGCAAAATTGCATTGACATGAAGCCGCTCAAAATTCTCCTTATATTTTTGATCAAATCCAAAGGTTTGCTGCGCATGTTCGAACAATAAATTCTCACCTTGATGCTCGAGGTGATTTTTCATAAATTGAACCAAATCTGCTTGAGC
Organism: Sphingobacterium sp. HSC-15S19; assembly: GCF_050433745.1. NCBI lineage: Bacteria > Pseudomonadati > Bacteroidota > Sphingobacteriia > Sphingobacteriales > Sphingobacteriaceae > Sphingobacterium > Sphingobacterium sp. HSC-15S19. Next base: position 207,298 of record NZ_JBNPWQ010000005.1, on the reverse strand, counting down.
CGGAACAGTCTCTGTAAATTCTATAAAATTAGCAAAAAGATAATATACTTGAAGTAAGTAATCCTTTTTAGGAAAAACAACATCATCTAATTCAAAAACATATACCTTTTTTTCTTCTGGGAACATCATGATATGTAAAAGCTTAAAATTAAGGGCTGTGTCAACAGGGTTAAAACCTTAATGACACTAACCACAAAAATAAGATTCTATTTGGATACACAGATTAATGCTAAATCCTCCCCGGAATCCGAAGCAACAAACAATCCATCCAGTGATCTTTCGAAAGTCGCTGAGTCCAATAAATCGTTGCCCTTTGACAGAAGTCTATAAGGCAAATCAGCTGGCGGATTTTCCATAACAGGAATAGTTTCAAGCAGATCTTTATCGGGGACAAGAACTGAAATCTGATATTCCTCAAATAAAACTTTGGCTGCAGCCAATGGTTCCAGCTCAAAACCACCTAAAGGCAGCACATAATCAACCTGTTGGTCTAAACTTAATTTGAGTATCTCATGTGCAAAAGTAGGAAGAAGACCTTTTGGAATTTTGGCATATTTCCCTGACGCTAAAAGCAATTCGGGAATGTCTTCTGAACTTGCATATAATATTTCGAAATCAGCCCCAAGTCTTTTAGCGATACGCATCGCCAAAGGTCTAGTCCCGAAAGTTATGAGTATTTTCTTCATTAAAAATATAGTTATAATCCGGATTACTGTTACACGACTAACCCATCGCGCATATGTATCGTTCGGTCCGAAATTCGGGCAAGTTCCTCATTATGGGTAACGATAATAAATGTCTGCTGAAATTTATGTCTAAGATCAAAAAACAACTGATGCAAAGCTGCTGCATTCTCTGAGTCAAGATTACCCGAAGGTTCATCTGCCAAAATAATGGAAGGATCATTGATCAGAGCACGAGCCACAGAAACACGTTGTTGTTCTCCGCCAGACATTTCAGCAGGCTTGTGATCAACACGATGAGAAACCCCTAATAGTTCAAGCAATTCTCTTGCTTTAGCTTCCGCCTCGGACCTCCCCTTTCCTTGAATAAAAGCTGGAATACACACGTTTTCCAAGGCTGTAAATTCAGGCAGCAAATGGTGAAATTGAAAAACAAAACCAATATGTTCATTTCGGAAAGCACTGAGCTTTTTAGCATTCAATTTTTGAACATCAACACCATTGATGAAAACCGCTCCCTGATCAGGCTTATCCAAGGTACCAATGATGTGCAACAGTGTACTTTTACCAGCTCCTGAAGCACCAACAATACTGACGATTTCCCCTTTTTCAACAGCGATATCAACACCTTTCAAAATTGGTAATGACCCATAAGCTTTGTGAATTCCTTTGGCATGTAACATCATAGGACAAAGATAAATAAATTTACGATACCACGAGTTTGAATAAATAAGCTGTTATTTCTCTATTCCAGCCATTTTATTTTGTCTAAATGTCAAAAAATAGATAAAAGAGCAACTTATCCCTTGTCTTATCCCCCAAAAAATTATATTTTTACGCCAAATATTTTTGCAAATGAACATTCACGAATATCAAGGAAAGCAAATACTAAAGAGCTTTGGTGTGCGCGTACAGGAAGGTATCGTAGCAGATACTCCAGAGCAAGCTGTGGAAGCGGCCAAAAAAATGAAAGAAGACTACAATTCTGATTGGGTTGTTGTTAAAGCTCAAATTCACGCTGGTGGCCGTGGTAAAGGTGGTGGTGTCAAGTTAGCTAAGAACTTAGATGAAGTCAAACAAAGAGCAACTGACATCATTGGCATGCAATTGGTAACGCCTCAAACTGGACCTGAAGGTAAAAAAGTAAACAAAGTTTTGGTAGCTCAAGACGTTTATTATCCTGGCGAGAGCGAAACAAAAGAATTCTACATGTCTGTATTATTAGACCGTGCTAAGGGACGTAACATCGTTATGTACTCTACAGAAGGTGGTATGGACATCGAAGAAGTTGCAGAAAAAACACCACACTTGATTTTCAAAGAAGAAATCGATCCAAAAGTAGGCTTACAAGGATTCCAAGCACGTAAAATTGCTTTTAATCTTGGTCTTTCTGGTGCTGCACACAAAGAAATGGTGAAATTTGTTGCCGCTCTTTACAAAGCATACGATTCTACAGACTCTTCTATGTTTGAGATCAATCCGGTATTAAAAACTTCAGACGACAAGATCTTAGCAGTTGATGCGAAAGTAAATCTTGATGAGAACGCTTTGTACCGTCACCCAGATTACGCTGCTATGCGTGACGTAACTGAGGAAGATCCAACGGAAGTTGAAGCTGGTGAATCAAACCTAAACTACGTTAAATTAGATGGTAACGTAGGTTGTATGGTAAATGGTGCTGGTTTAGCAATGGCTACAATGGATATCATCAAATTAGCTGGTGGTGAACCTGCAAATTTCTTGGACGTAGGTGGTACTGCAAATGCTGAAACTGTAAAAGCTGGTTTCAATATCATTTTAAAAGACCCTAACGTAAAAGCGATCTTAATTAATATCTTCGGTGGTATTGTTCGTTGTGACCGTGTTGCTCAAGGTGTAATTGATGCTTACAGCGAAATCGGTAACATCCCTGTTCCAATCATCGTTCGCCTTCAAGGTACGAATGCTGAAGAAGCGAAAAAATTAATTGATGAGTCCGGTTTACAAGTTTATTCTGCAATCTTATTGAAAGAAGCTGCTGAATTGGTAACGAAAGTATTGAAAGGTTAATTCCTTTAATCATCATAACAAAAAACGCGGACTAGTTATAGTCCGCGTTTTTTGTTTCTACTCTTCCTATCGTTCGCCACACAGACAAAAAGTTCTCTTAGCAAACCTATATTCCGTAGCAAAACGAGCTGTGTGCCATTTCCCAATCTTGGAGTTTTCACCTGTCTTTATTTCAACATATATTTTCCTTGTGCAGGTTAACGAACCATCTTTAAGTGAATTAAATCAACATTTATAACCAATAAACCAACAGAATAGCTTATTTTTGTATTGCTTTTTTAACAAAGCATCTTTTACAAGTCAATCTCCAAAAATTAAGATGGAACACACAAGAATAAAGGAACTATTGAATGCCACAGAATTTGGCAAAGAGGTCGTTGTTAAAGGTTGGGTAAGAACTTTCCGCAACAATCAGTTTATAGCAATCAATGACGGTTCGTCAATCAATAATATTCAAGCAGTTGTCGATTTTGAAAATACACCTGAAGATATCTTAAAACGTATCACCACTGGAGCCGCAGTTCGCGTAAAAGGTCAATTGATAGAATCACTGGGTAAAGGGCAAAAAGTTGAGGTTAAAGCTACTGAAGTTAGTATTATTGGCGACTCTGACCCCGAAAAATATCCATTACAACCCAAAAAGCATAGCTTAGAATTTTTACGTGAAATTGCACATTTGCGTTTCCGTACCGGAACATTCAATGCGGTATTCAAAGTGCGTAATGCTTTAGCATTTGCGGTACACAAGTTTTTTCAGGAAAACGACTTTGTCTACATGCATACACCAATCATCACAGGTTCGGATGCGGAAGGTGCTGGAGAAATGTTTCAGGTTACAACCCTGGATTTAAAAAACCCGCCACGCAAAGAAAATGGAGATATCGATTTCAAAGAAGACTTCTTTGGAAAACCGACGAACCTTACTGTATCGGGCCAATTGGAAGGTGAGCTTGGTGCCATGGCATTTGGAAACATCTATACGTTCGGTCCGACATTTAGAGCGGAAAACTCAAATACAACACGTCACTTAGCCGAATTTTGGATGATCGAACCTGAAATGGCTTTCTATGAATTAGAGGACAATATGGACTTGGCCGAAGCTTTGCTGAAATATGTGATTAAATATGCTTTGGAAACCTGTCCAGAAGAAATTGAGTTCTTAACCAATCGTTTGTTGGAAGAAGAGAAATCTAAGCCTGCTGCAGAACGTTCAGAATTAAATCTTGTTGAGAAATTAAACTTCGTATTAACAAACGATTTTGAACGCGTTACCTATACCGATGCCGTTGAAATATTAAAGCGTAGCAAACCAAACCAAAAGAAACAATTCAAATATTTAATTGATGATTGGGGTGCTGATTTACAATCGGAACACGAACGCTACTTGGTTGAAAAACACTTCAAGAAACCTGTTATCTTAACAGACTATCCGCGCGAAATCAAGTCCTTCTATATGAAGCAAAATGAGCCGGATGCGCAAGGAAGAAACACCGTACGTGCCATGGATATTCTTTTCCCAGGTATTGGTGAAATGGTCGGTGGTTCGCAGCGTGAAGAAAATCTTGATCGCTTACTCGATCGCATGGCTGAAGTTGGTATTCCTGCAGAAGAAATGGAGTGGTTCTTGGATACACGCCGTTTTGGATCGGTACCGCATTCAGGATTTGGCGTAGGTTTTGAACGCCTCGTTTTATTCACGACAGGAATGACCAATATTCGCGACGTCATTCCATTCCCACGTACGCCGAAAAACGCAGAATTTTAATATAAAGAACAACAGCCAAAACAAAATATTTTGGCTGTTGTTCTTTTAGATATAGCGTATCTGAATGCAGATAATAACCATTGCCCTATTGACATCCTACAACAGCGGCTAAGATTAAACCTAATTCAGGTACTTAACAAAAATAGAAAATGCTTATTAAGATATATAACGACAATCCTAACCCTAAGGCAATAGAACAGGCGGTTGATATTCTACGGCGTGGAGGTGTAATCATCTACCCTACTGATACCGTATATGGTATCGGCTGTGATATCACGCAACAAAAAGCCATAGAACGAGTATGTGAAATTAGAGGTCTAAAACCAGAAAAGGCCAATCTATCATTTATATGCTATGATTTAACAGATATTTCGCAATACACAAAATCCTTCGATACCTCCGTATTCCGTGTATTAAAAAAAGCCTTGCCTGGACCTTTTACCTTTATTTTTAACGCAACAACTAAAGTCCCTAAGCTACTAAGTTCCAAAAAGAAGACTGTGGGTATACGTGTGCCAGACAATAATATTGTTCGTGAAATTGTCAAACAATTAGGCAACCCTATTGTGACAACCTCCATTCACGATGAAGATGAAATTATTGAATATTCTACTGATCCCGAATTAATTCATGAAAAATACGAAGATCTAGTTGATGCTGTTATTGATGGCGGTTATGGCGATAATGTCGCATCTACCGTGGTCGATCTTACAGAAGGAACTTTTGATGTTATTCGTGAAGGAAAAGGTGATTTGGAGCAATTCCTATAAAATCAACTTTCAATAGATACTCCCCTTATTAACTATTTGCAAAATTCCCAACAACAGCATTGTTGGTAATTTGTGTATAAACTACCCCCATCAACATACTTATCAACAAAACAGGCTACTTATTAACACAAGAAATGTTAATAAGTAGCCTGCCGACCTATATACATTAACATAAAATGTGCATAAGTACTCCTTTATCAACACTTAATTGTTAATAACGCAAACCAAAAGGATTCAAAAAAACAACAAAATGTGCAAAACTAAGGGGTTATACACATAAAAATGTGCATAAGATAACATTCATCGACAAATTTGTTAAATATCGTGTTTATAAATAAACTATACTAACAGATCCCTGTGGAAAGTTAAGAACGATACGCTACCCGTCTTTTTATCGCTATATTGAAAAGTTCAAATCCGCGCTTTGTTTCTATCAGTAGTTTTCCCAGAAAAGGAACCAACAATCCAGAAAACAATTCACCTTGGACAAATCTAACTTGCGTAGCGCCCACTTGCTCTAACCTAAAATAATGCTCGCCATCAAAAATACCTGGAAAGAATAAATCTCCTTTCCAGCGCAGCTCGATATGCTGTTCAATAGACAGGAATTTTGGATTCATTTTGATCTTGAATCCGTTTGGTTGTTCTAAAAGGACTTTGCAGCGTTTTCCGACTACCGGTTGCTTTTCAAACTGTTTGATTGTTGGGCTCCATTGGGAATAAGCCTTAAATTCACTTAATACCTGCCAAACCTCTTCTGCTGTTGCATCAATGAGAATACTCGTTTCAATCTTTTTCATTTTGTACTTTTTATCGCTGAAACGACAAAATAGCTCAAGCTTCTTCAGCTGTCTTCAAATAACGATAAAACGTATGTGATGCTATTCTAGTTTCATCTTAATTTCAATTATTACAGCTACAAACAAACTATTCCAAGCTTATTATGAACCGTATAAATACATAAAATTTTGGTTACGTGTTCGATTAAGCAAGTTGTTCGTTAACAGCTACAAGACAAAACTAGAAAAAGACAGGCAGCTCGCTCTTGACTTTTATCAAGAACTTATTTTTGTTCGAATACGACTCAAGGTTTCTGGGCTCATACCCAACACGGAGGCGATATATTGAAGGGGAACTTGTTGGAATAATAATTTATGTTGTTCAAAGTATTGGACATACCTTTCTTCCGCTGTTAGACAAATAAAATCCGAGATTCGCTGCTCCATGGTACAAAAGCATTTTGCCAAAAAAGCCTTCTCAAATTTATTCCATTCCACAATTTCGGATTCCATTCGCTGGTAATCGGACTTTGACAAACGGTATACCGTACAATCGCTAATGCATTGGAAATTCCATATGGAAGCCCTGTCAAACATGAAAGAAGCAAGATCTGTCACAAAATGATTCCTTGTACCTATCCATTGCGTAAACTCTCCTTTTTTTGACCAAGCATATTGACGGATTAATCCGGATTCTATCACAAACAGATTGGAAGAGTAATCGCCCGCCTTGATCAGATATTCACCTCGTTTTAATTCAATACGCTCGAAGTTTGAGAAAAGTTTTAAGGCACTAGCCTCAGAAATAGGAAAAAAATCTCGAAAGAGTTGATCTAACATGAAAGGAGGTTTTATAAAATCACGACTTCTTCAATAATGACGTGACCTACATATTCATTTACCCTTCCTAGAATTTGTCTTCGCATAAGCGCCAATTCATTCTTAATCACAGCAGACTCCACACGTACGAACAGTTTTTTATCACGAACATATAGCTGCTGTGTGCGATTAGCGATAGCTTTACCAATCAATTGAGGCCAAACAGATGCGATCGAAGTTTCATCAAATTTTCTTCGTAGTTTATAAGCCTCAAGAAGACGCTCAACCCCCTCCTTAATTGTCATATCGTCGCTTGATCGAATGAATTCCAGGCTTTTTTTAGTTTGCTTCTTATACATTGACTTGTCCTCCTTCAATATCAAATATACGAACAGGTCGGCTGATTTCGTCAAAGATTCGCTGAATTCTCACGGAATCCGTATCTGTCAGGAAAATCTGTCCAAAATCATCTTCTGAAACCATTTGCATCAATTTATGTGTACGGCGATCATCAAGTTTATCAAAGATGTCATCCAAAAGAAGTAGGGGCTTAAAACCCTTTTTCTGCTGGAGATAAGAATATTGTGCAAGCTTCAGGGCAATTAGAAAAGATTTTTGTTGGCCCTGAGAACCAAACTTCTTTAAAGGCATTCCACCGTGAATGGTAAAGATCAGATCATCTTTATGTATTCCTTGCGTTGTGCGTTCCAGCATACGGTCACGTTCCAAATTCTTCTCCAAAATATTTAGAAAAGAATCTGTCATTAAAGGCGATTCATATTGTAATTGAACAGACTCTGCATCCTCGGTGAGGAACTGATAGTGTCGGTCAAACTCCGGCTGAAACTCCTCCATAAAAGACCTTCTTTTTTGAAAAATAATATTTCCAACTTCTTCAAGTTGAAAATTGAGAATTTCGATTAGGCCAAGATCCAATACACTGGTTTGACGTGCTTGTTTAAGGAGACTGTTACGTTGGGCTAAAAACTTATTATAAATAATCAGGGTATCTAAATATTTATTATCTGTTTGGGAAATCACATTATCCACAAACTTTCTACGCTCTTCACTCCCATCTGTAACGATGATGCTATCGTTTGGGGATACCATGACCAAAGGAAATAAGCCGATATGATCAGCCAGTCGCGGGTAATCCTTCTTATTTTTTTTAAATTGTTTTTTCTGATTTTTTTTTAGGCTACAAGAAATGAAATCACTAATGGATTCTTTATCAAATTCACCCTGTACCATAAACCAATCATTTCCTGATTTGATATGCTGCGAATCAATTGGATTGAAATAACTTTTACAGAGTGATAAATAGTGAATCGCATCCAAAAGATTGGTTTTACCAACACCATTATTCCCTGTAAACGCATTTACCTCGGGGAGAAATTCCAAAGATGATTCCGAGTAATTCTTGAAATTTAGAACAGAAAGTTGCTTCAGCCACATAGCACAAAGATACGCTATTTGGATTGCTAAAAATTATTTTATTTCCTCAAAATCCACAAACTCACCAGCAGTTTCAGTCCCTTTGCGTTCAGGGCTTTCTTTCGGTGGAATGTAATCGACATGTACCTTACCTTCGGGCTGAGACCTTTTACTTTCCTGTTGCCCTTGACCATTAAATTCATAATAAAAGGTACCACCTGATCCTTGGCTACCGTATGCTCCACCCTGCTGCTGCGCTTTTTTCATCAACTTTTCAGCTGCTTTACGCATTGCAAATGGTAAAAATAATCTAAATAAGAATCTTACTACAAAGTAAACAGCGAATGTAATAAGTATAAATTTTAAAAATGCCATAGTTAATTCGTTGCTATTTTATCAAATTTAACCAATAACTCGATAAACTGTTGTCTTTAAAATGTCAGATAAGAATTTATTAACAAATTTTAAGACTTTCCTAATCGCGCTTTTGTTTCCATAATAATTCGATAGAGCTCTTCCTGGCGCTGTGTACCCAACACGTAGGTAAGACCATCTTTATCTGTTAAAAAAACAGCATTTTTGCCTCCAGCGAAGAATTTAATCTTTCCTTTAGTGTGCAGATTATAAACAGGATTATTGAAAAAGAATGTACTATAAGGCGCCTTTTCTATTTTTGTAATGGAGGCAAGATCGATTTTGACGACTCGAGTAGACCATAGTCCACTAATAAGTATATGGTCTTGAAATACTTCCGTACGAAATAATACCATATACATCATGACAATAGAAGTGATGATAATCCCTACTCCTACAATAAAGAACAATTGGCTCGATATCAAATGGTCTAAATTCAAATAAAATGCCGTAAAACAAAAAAGTACGAGCACTAAACGCACGCTGATCCAAACACGGTCACGACCTAAATATTGATTTTCCGAATAGAGTACACCTTCTTTCATTTACTTAAGATTTAGCTATTAATTTGGAGACTTCGCACCATTGTCTCTTACTATTTGAACTCCTCATTAGTATCATTTTTGCTGCTATAGATTTTGTATCATTCAGGATCCTTCCATCATTTTTAGCAGCAACAATTTTTCTTGCTAATCAGTTCTGCAAACTAAAGTAAGGACTTTTTTTGTATTGGCGGTAATTTTATAACGATTGTCCATGCGATAATTGGCTACCCAAAGGATATCTCCATTTCCATTCACCACGATCGGGATATTTTCCTTTTCAAATAAGCTGATCTTCTTATTGATAAAAAAATCACTCAACTTCTTGCGCCCTTCCATACCTAAAGGATAGAAGCTATCGCCAACTTTCCATGATCGAATCGTGAGCGGGAAAACTAATACATCATAATCCAGCTTTGCAACCTCACTCGCTTTGACAATAGCTAGATCCGCAGAAACATTGGCATGAAAACAATAGTGTTTCCACTCCACAGTTGAAGTTTCGGAAGTGATTAAAGCCTCATCGGGTGAAATAAATTCCTTTTCACGAATAAAAAGTTCATTTCTATCCAGGAGCATATGGTAGGCATCGGATTGAAAAATACGTCCAGACTCTCTTGACCAAGCTTGTTGAAGATCACTTAGTACCGGCTTTGAGAAATTAAAAGCCGAAAACAACTCATAGAGCAAAGGCAGATTATCTATATAGGGTTCCAGATCTTCCTTCCGAACTCCCCATCCTTCGTCAATAGGGTAAAACAGCTTTCTCCGAATGGGCTCCACAAATTGCTGCAACAGCTGGTAAGATTCCTTAAAATGATTGATATTCTGCTCGAAGACCATCTCAAAATCTGGCTGAAGTTTTTTAAAATGTGGGATGATATCAATCCTTATTTTATTACGTGCATATTTTGTTGAAAAGTTGGATTGATCGTCTCGATAAGCAATCCCATACATATTCACGAAATGTTCAATTTCGCTAGCCTTCAGAAAAAGTAGTGGTCGGATGATGCGCTCTCTGATAGGGAAAATACCCTGGAGGCCTTGGAGACCGGTTCCACGTGAAAGGTTCAGGAGTACCGTTTCGATATGATCGTTCAGATGCTGAGCTACTGCAATTCGGTCGAACTGCAGCTCATGTCGCAATTTCTCAAACCAAGCATAACGAAGTTCCCGTGCCGCCATTTGAATCGAAATCTGATGGTCCTTTGCGTAAGCTTGTGTATCAAAGTGCTTCACGTATATTGGCACATTATTTTCCGCTGCAAATTTTCTGACTAGAGCTTCATCCCCTTCAGATTCCGCCCCCCTTAATTGAAAATTGCAATGTGCAATAGCAATTGTATACCCTGCTTTTGCAAATAAATGTGCCATTAACATCGAGTCCTTCCCCCCACTCACCGTAAGCAATATTTTATCATGAGGCATCAACAAATGCTCCTTTTCAATATAGCCCATTAGTCTTTCCAGCACATTCATATAACAAAGTTACGGTATATTTTGTCCGAATGATAAATTCAAGTCTTAAAATTTGTGAAATCCAGTGAAGTAGCAATTAAAATCCATATTTTTGCCCTTGTGAAACAATACATTTATACACTTATTGTATTTATTTTAACTGGCTTGTCGGTCCAAGCACAGAAACAGGATGAACTAAAGCTTCTTTCATCATCCCATATTATTACTGGAAAAGACGGCAATATCCTCTTTTACCGCCCAGTCTATGAACATGTAGGCTCAACGCTATCATCAGATAGTGGCTATTTACACAAAGACAACATTGGTAGACAATTTTTTGAAGCCTTTGGAAATGTAATCATTACTCAACCCGACGGCACGCAGATATTTTCCAATAAATTACACTATGAAGCGGCCATGCAGCTCGCTACACTTACGGGCGCTGTACGAATGGTCAGCACCAGTGGCTCTATACTGACAACCGATCACCTTGTCTATAATATGCGAAGTAAAATCGGTAATTATTACAGTGGTGGGCGTATTCTATCAGGAAGCGATACAATTACAAGCCAGCGAGCTACTTATTTCGAAAATACAGGGGAATCTTATTTCAATCAAAAAGTTGTGGTCCGATCAACCAATGTAAAAGTCTACACGGACTCCATGAAATATAATGGTAATACTCGCATTACTGATTTCTATGGGCCTACCAATATCAAGGGAAATAAAGGGGAAAACCTGTATACTGAAAAAGGCCGATACCATATGGCAACGGGCCAGGCTTATTTCTCTAAAAACAACCTCTACACAGAAGGGACAAAGTTTCTTAAGGGAGACAGCCTATTCTACGATAGACAAGTGGGAATCGGTAAAGCCGTAAAAAATGTGGTCTTTGTTGATACCTTAGACAAATTTTACGCCTATGGTGGATTTGGTTTGTACAACGGGAGAAACGAATCCATTACGATGACAGACAAACCCCTGATCATTTCGGTTGTCAAAAAAGATTCAACACAAAAAGATTCTGTATCTTCTTTGTCTCCTGTCCAACAAAAATCGGAGAAAGAGCTAAAAAATGAAGCGAAAGAATTGAAGAAGATTGAAAAAGAACAACACAAAGATGACCTCAGATCAAATAAAACTACATCGCAAGTTGCTCTAGAAGAAAAGGAACATCCAGGTAAAAATATCAAAAGCGGCAATAATAAACCACTTAAGGCTGATTCACAGGTAGATTCTGTTTTTATGACAGCCGACACGCTCTTCTCACAGATGATATTTCGCCGGGATTATATTGCAAAAGATTTTAAATTGAATCGTGAAGGTGGGGCTATTGAGGATGATAATGAGGTCGATTATGGTGACCAGGATTCCAGCTCAACAACAGTTGATTCCACAGGTACATTAGAAAACATAAAAGATGACCTTCACAAGGGAATCGACAGTTTGCCTAAAAAAGACAGCGGCAAACCGGTTCTTGAAAAGAGCATTAAAAAAGTACAAGATACACTTACAAATAAGAAACCGATTGCAGCAAAGAAAACACCAGCTATTGTCGGTGACCAAAACAAGATAGAAATTGAAAAAAATCTCAAGGCTGATAGTGTATTGCGTAAAAAAGCGATCATCCCGAAAGGCGGTGAATCCGATAAACTGATGGGAGCAGCTTTAAAAAATGCCCAACAGGGTAAACGGGATTCTCTCGCCCAGGATACGGCCAAAACACGGATTATAAAGGCATACTATAATGCCCGATTATTTAAATCGGACTTGCAAGCCGTAGCAGATTCTATGTATTATGGTATGCAAGATTCCATGTTCAGACTGATGGGAAAACCAATGATGTGGGCCGAAAACTCACAAATATCCGGAGATACCATATTCTTACAGGTAAAGAATCAAAAATTGGACAATTCGCTACTCGTCGGTAACGCTTTCATGGTTAACGCAACAAGTGACTCATTGAAATTCAATCAGATTAAAGGTCGGAAGATTACCAGCTTTTTTACCAATAACCGTATGGAACGTCTGTTTGTTGATGGCAACGCTGAAAATATATTCTACAATATTGATGAAAAGACCAATATAACCACTGAGCTTGTCCATGATCGAAGCAGTCGTTTCAAGATCTTGATGGAAGATAATAAGCTGAAGGAATATGTATCTATTCGGAAAGTCGATGGCAAAGTATATCCTATTGCTGAAGTCACGGCCGACAAGGAGTTTCTTCCGAATTTCACCTGGCGCCCCGAAGATCGACCTAAATCAAAAGATGATTTATTAAATCGAAAAAGGGATCTTTCAAAAGCGTCATTTACGGTTCCGGCGGCACCAGAAGGTGAAGAATCTGGAACAATGAAGTCTATTAAAAAAGGCGATAAAACAACTACCCCTCAAAAGGGTGCCGCCAAGAAAGCTGGTGCTAACGAAACGCTCGAGAAAGAAAAAGAGGTGGACGCTACAAACAATAAATCAAGCGCTGTCACCAAAACAGCTAAGCCATCTGAAATAACGGATAAAGCTAACGTTACAAAAACAAGTGTTAAGACCGCAACTGACAAAGTAGCTGCAAAGTCCGACTCAACAACTAGTAAATCGGCGATAATACCTGCACAAGATAGTACACAGACAAAAGTAAAAGCTAAATAACCGGCCAATACTGAGTCGCACAAAAAAGCAGCGCAAAACAAATTGTTTTGCGCTGCTTTTTTGTATTTAAGTTATCTGCTGATCCTATCAGATGTGCTCATTCCCTACCTCAGATAAATGGAAATTTCTATTTTACAACTCAAATGAGTTCCTTAATATAACCTATTTTGTTTTTAGGTATTCAGCAAGTTTACCGACAGCAATCGCGCGATGGCTTATGCTGTTTTTTTCCAGGGCAGTCATCTCCGCAAAAGTTTTATCATAGCCATTCGGAATAAAAATGGGATCATAACCAAAACCATCAATACCCTTGCGTTCTTCAGTAATTTTCCCCTCGATACTTCCTTCAAAAAAGTGCTGCTGCTCATTCAAATATAATGAAATAACTGTTTTGAATCTCGCTGTACGATTGGGGTTATCGCCTAAATTTTTCAGGACAAGATCAATATTCTTTTCCATATCCCTCGATCCGGAATAACGTGCTGAATAAACTCCCGGTTCACCATTTAATGCGTCTATCTCCAATCCCGAATCATCACCAAAGCAATAAAGGCCATATTTATTAACCAAATAGTCTGTTTTCTGCTGTGCATTTTCCTCAAATGTTATACCTGTTTCTGGAATATCATCCTGACAGTCAATATCGTTTAAACTTTTAATGACAAAAGCATCCCCAACGATCGCTTGGACCTCTTCTAGTTTATGGGCATTATTGGTTGCAAACACTAGTTCTAGCATCTTCTTGAAAATAAAGTAAAATCCAAAAGTAAGAAATACTTACGAAACTATGCTATTTATACCTCCCTCCCGAAAAACCCCAATCCTTAATAAAGAATTACAACACGTATTCAGATCCAGCTTCAAATTACTTCGTAATACACATTTGGTAAGAAAAGAATTTTTAATTTATATTTACGCATTATTAACCCACTAACAAAAATGAAAAGTTTAAATGTTGCAATTAAATTAATGCTACTTGTATTGATGGCTATCCCTGCGGTTTCTATCGCACAAAGCTTAAAAGTTCTATCCGGAAATTTTAATTTTTTACAAGATCAGAAAGAGCTAAATGTTCAATTTGATTATACCCCATTAACGTTTTACAATGAGAAAATCTCAGAGGAAGAATATGTCAAAAGAAGGGTAAAGGAGATTTCCGACAGCAAAGGAAAAATGGAAGGAGAAATCTGGAAATCCGATTGGGAACAATCAAAAGCAAATGATTTTCAGAATAAATTCATCTCTTTACTGAACAGAAATGTGAATATCGAAAGCAGCAAAAATCCAAATGCGAAATATACACTTATTGTGCAATCCATATGGATTTACCCAGGATGGTATGCTGGCGTAATGGCACAGGCTGCCAAAGTGAGTACAGTTCTTAAATTTGTTGAAACAGAAAATCCATCGCATGTATTGCTGGAAATAGATAGTGAAAAAGCTCCTGGAAGTGCTTATGGTGGTGTCGCAAACAACAACGATAGAATGGCAGAAGGTTATGCCAAGACAGGTAAATCGCTAGGAAAATTAATCGCAAAGAAGATTAAATAGTACATGTTACATGCGGGCGTGAGCTACGGCTTGCCCCCGTTTGATTTGCTTAGTTTTAAAATAACTTCTGGAGATTAAATATCTTATTTATGAAAAGAGTCTTATTACAATTATTATGTTTATTGCTGTTTGGAATTAGCAAGGCCAACGCCCAATATTATTTGGACGAAACCGGAAATCATACAACAGATATGAACAAAGCCTATTATTCAAGAAAAGTTACTCCCGAATTTAAAGATGGTAAACAGCAATATATTGTTTTGGAAAAATTTGTGAGTAATGATAAAGTCAAAACAAGCGGAATATCGTTGTCCGGTAAGGTACCCTATAATTATATCGGGCATAAAGAGACCTACTACCCAGATGGCATGCCTAAAAGCAAAGAAACATTTAATGCTAAAGGATATTTGATCGATACGGCTTACTATTATTATCCATCTGGAAAAATCCACTTAATAACACTTAATAATGGAACCAATAACATAACTTGGCAATATAATAGTACCACACAATATCTAGCCTATTTTGATTCTTTGGGAATAAGAAAAATTGAAAATGGGAATGGGATTATACATTTTAAAACCGGATTTAAAAATGATTTTGAAGAAGGCCCTTTAGTTAATAACAAGCGTGAAGGTGAATGGCAAGGAAAGAGTACTGATATTATCCCATATACATTCAAAGAATACTATAAAGATGATAATCTGTTATATGGCGAAATGACCAAAAACGATGGAACTATATCACGTTACGATTCTACGAATTATAATATTGACCCGACCTATTCTGAAGGAATAGGGAAGTTAATGCAATTTATCTCAAATAATTATAATTGTCCATCAAAAGCTTTAAAAGCTGGTGCAAGTGGCACAATACTTATTGGCTTTTTTATTGAAAAGGATGGTAGTTTATCTGATTTTAGGATCTTTCAGGACCTCGGATTTGGCACTGGAGATGCAGGAATAGCTGTCATCAAAAAATCGAAGAAATGGATCCCAAGGGTATATAAAGGCGAATCCGTTCGTGTTGCTTACATGTTACCTATTCGGCTTAACCTGCAGAAAGATTGAAGAACCGTCGCAAAAGTTGGAAGTTAATCCCATTTACAAATTATGATACGATAAAAGTTTTAAATTCATTCCAGAACAGCTTCTTTTTATTCACATCAACAAACATCTCTTCAAAACTGAACGTATTAAAAACCGTCGCAATACGGCCTTTCATGTAGGAATTATGTTCAATAAATGGAAGTTTCAAAGACGCGGGTTCCACACCCAACAATATAATCTTAGTCGGTTGGAAAAACTGCATAATACGCTTAAAATCATTCGGGTTATGGGGATTTGCCAAATTGAGTACCGCAACGGTCTCTTTCGTCAATTTCAAAGCACCAATTGTTTTTTCAAAAGCGCCCAATGCGGCTGGAGAAAAATAGGGGTATTGCTCGTAACGCAAAATAAAGAGTATTCCCTGATCCTTATTTCCTTGATATATAAATTCACCACCCAATACCTCCAGATGATTAACAGTATCGCCGTCCCTGCCGGACTCAATAGCTACAGCGGCTTTCTCTGCACCTAAGCCCACCGCCACATACGAGGTATCCTTCATTTCCGATGATGCTTGTACAACAGCTGCTTGCGCATGAGCACTATTCTCCTCCTGTAAAGGATGTGTAGACAGATCGGCTTGAAAATCAAAACCATTACCAAAGATTGTTTCATCCATTAAGGTCTGAAGTGCAACGGGGTTATCTGTTGTAAGATTGCTCATCGGAAAAAGAAATATTAGACAGTAAAGATAAAGAAGAAAAAGGAGCGAAGAATCGCTCCTTTCTGTATGTCAAAAAGATTAATGACCTAAGATATACGAGAAGATTAATGGCGCAACGATCGTCGCATCAGATTCTACGATAAATTTAGGTGTATCAATATCTAATTTCCCCCAAGTGATTTTCTCGTTTGGAACAGCACCAGAGTAAGAACCGTACGAAGTTGTTGAATCTGAAATTTGACAGAAATAAGCCCAGAAAGGTACTTCTTCCCATTCAAGATCTTGATACATCATCGGAACTACACAGATTGGGAAGTCACCAGAAATACCACCTGCGATTTGGAAAAATCCAACACCTTTACCTGCTGAGTTGTTACGGTACCACTCTGTCAAGTAAATCATGTACTCAATACCAGATTTAACAGTACTCGCTTTCAATTTACCTTTGATCACATTGGAAGCGAAGATATTACCTGTCGTTGAATCTTCCCATCCTGGACATACAATTGGTAAATTTTTCTCCGCAGCAGCAACAATCCAAGAATCTTTTGGGTCGATTTCATAATATTGCTCCAACACACCAGAGTTAACAACCTGATAAAGAAACTCATGTGGTAAGTAACGCTCACCTTTAGCCTCAGCAGCATGCCAAACATCTTCAAGATGTTTCTGCAAACGACGGAAAGCTTCCTCTTCCGGAATACAAGTATCTGTAACACGATTATAGTGATTATCCAATAGCTCTCTTTCTTGCTCAGCTGTCAAATCTCTATAATTCGGGATTCTTTTGTAGTGTGAGTGTGCCACAAGGTTCATCACATCCTCTTCCAAATTAGCACCAGTACAAGAAATAAAGTGGACTTTATCTTGACGGATCATTTCTGCCAAAGAAACACCCAATTCAGCGGTAGACATTGCACCTCCCAAAGAGATCAACATTTTTCCACCATCCAATAGATGTTCCTCGTAACCTTTTGCAGCATCTACTAATGCAGCTGCGTTAAAGTGACGGTAATTATGCTCAATAAATTGAGAAATAGGTCCTTTTTGAGTACTCATGATATTTTCTAACTTTTATAAAATAATAAGTATCGCAAAGGTACTGAATATAATCTATTTTCGTCCCAATAGAGATTCAAAACGCGTATAGACCACATTTTTTTAACAAATGTAAAAAAAATGGTATTCCTAGGCTGCGATTATAAACGTGACGCTTCTCCTTCGATCGAAGCTTAGTATTCGAAGCTTTGATCTATTGCATTGGCTAATTTCTGAACAAAATCAGGTTTCACATTTTTATCAATGGCATTGATGTTATCCAGCTCAAGAAGAAGTGCCGGTATTTTAGCACTACGTAAAACAACATGTTTTGTACTGATCTGAGGCCTATTCACCGATAATCCATTTTGGATTAGATTCTGATCTAGGCTAAATGCAAACCTCTGATTATGCTGTTCCAATATATCGTTGGTGACCCCCGATTGGTACAGAATACGAATAGGAAGCTCTTCTCTTGTTTCTACACGATCAAAATGAATGGAAAGCAATAAATCCCCTTCAAAATTGGAACGCTCCTTCAACAATTTAAATTCATCACCTCCACGCGATAATATCACTTTATAGCCTTTATTTTCCAATTCTTGTTTCAAAAGTAAACAGGTTTCCCAGGTCAATGATTTTTCCATCAATCCAGAATATGCCGTTGCACCAGAATCCTTCCCGCCGTGCCCCGGATCCAGGACAATTGTCTTCGTAGTTCTTTCTTTTCCAAAATAAAAGATAGACCAGGAATGCATTGGTGGATTAATAAAAGAGTAAAATAGCAGTAAAAGGCCTAATAAAGGAACGGTCAGCACGTATTGCCATCTTTTCTTTTTAGAGGAAGGTTTTGCCATCATGGCCTGAACCCGTTCAACCAGCTCATGCCTATTGTTAAATAAACTGCTCTGCAATCCAGCAGGACAGGGCTGTTGTGTTAAAGTCAGTAGAAAACGGGCATAGCGGGTGTTACCATATCGATTGGCCAATACCTCGTCAACCTGATATTCATGCACCAAATACAACTGTCTACGCATCCAATAAACAAATGGATTTAGCCAAAAAAGGCAACGAAAAATTTCTATAAACAATTTATCCCGGCGATGTTTAAAAACAATATGCTGGCTCTCATGTTCAAAAATCAATTTTCCATCTGGTGTATCAAGCTGATCTTCTTCCATAACAATTACATGCTGAACTGAACAATTTGCATAATGTCCAAAGGGAGCAACCATCGTAAATCCTTCAAATTTATACTGACTCAGCTGTCCAATACGACGGCCTAAGCGGATATAGCGTAACGCAAATCGGCATAACAAAACAAAAGATACAAGCAGATAACCATAAGCAATGCCATATCCAATCGAAAAGGAATGCCAGAAAGAATCGACCATTTCTGTTTCAGATACGAGATCACCCGAAGCTCCTATCGAATGAGCAACTGTGTTCGATTGTTCAAAAGCGAGCACTGGACTTGTCGGCGAAAGAAATAGTTCGCCCAAACGTACAGTTCCAAATGGCAGAAGCAGACTCAACAAACATAAACCCAGGATAAAATAACGGTTCCATTGAAAAAATGAAAGCTGTCTGAATACCAGAAAATAAAGAACTGCCCCGATTACCAGACTGCAGTTAACTTCAAATAAATAATAAAGTAAGCTATTCATGATCTTCGTGTTTTTTGATGAGTTGTTCTATTTTCTGAATATCCTTCGCCGAAAGCTTCTTTTCTTTTACCATAAAAGACAGTAAGTTTTCAACCGAATCATCAAAATAATGATCGAGCACTCTTGAGAATGATAACTTTCGGTATTGCATCTTCGAAATCAAAGGATAATATTGATAAGTCTTTCCGAAGGCTCTATAACCTACATACTCTTTCTTTTCCAATATTCTTACAATCGAGGAGATTGTATTATAGGGTATGGAACCACTTGGATCCAGATACTCAATAATATCTTTGACAAAGACCTCTTTGAGCTTCCAGATCACCTGCATGACTTCCTCTTCTTTTTTTGTTAATTCTTCCATAATTTGATACGTTGTTTATGCTAACATAAAGCTATAACTTATTTTTCAGTTTTACAACTGAAAAATAAGTTATAAAACTTAAAAATAAGTTTACAGAAGATATTCAATCAAAAAAAAGAAATTAAAACCTACTTTTTCAATAACTTAGAGAAAAACAAATAGGCCGCTACCAAAAAGATAATGATAATAATCAGGACAATAATCTCTTGTGTCCCTATTCCCCAGTTCATACTATTCATAATTTTTTTTCCAATTTAAATGATCCATTTCTCGCATTGATCTAAAAAAGTTTGGTCTATATCTGCCCCGATTCCAATTTGGTCTGAGATATGTATTTTGTATCCGTCATATTGAATACCACCGATAACAGGATCCTCCAGATGGCCAACCATACATGTGTCCAGATCAAAAAACTTGACATTTGGGGCAGCATACGCGAAATGTACCTTAGCAGCCAAAGCCAAGCGAGATTCCAGCATTCCTCCGATCATACAAGTAATGCCGTATTCCGCAGCAATATGATTAATTTTTAAGGCCTCTTGAATACCTCCTGATTTGGAAAATTTAATATTGATATAATCGCAAGCATCAGCTTTACAGAGACGCTCTGCGTCATGGTGAGAATAAACAGATTCATCCGCCATCACGGGAACAATAGTTTCTGTGCGCAATTGCGGTAAATATTCGTCATCCCAGGTACGCATTGGTTGCTCACAAAATTGTATCTTAAAAGGTTCTAGCCCCTGCAAAGCTTCTATTGCCCCCGCATAAGACCAGCCTTGATTTGCATCCACGCGAATAGGCATTTCGAATCCAACAGCCTTACGTATTTCACGAATACGCGCAATATCCGTTTTTGGCTCCTTCCCCAGTTTAACTTTAAACATGACCGCACCTTCGTCCTGTAAACGCTTTGCCTTCAGCGCCATCTCTTCCGGAGACGCAATTCCTAAAGTGATATCTGTCGTAATTTCTCGTTTCGTTCCCTTTAGAAACTGATAAAGCGGTAGACCAGCATGTTTGGCGGCCAAGTCATACAAGGCCATATCAAAAGCCGATTTGATCGTTTTGTTACCGGCAATATACAAATCCAATTCAGCCAAACGCTCTTCTATGGCCAAAGGATCGCGCCCCTTCCAGATCTTTGCAAAATCTCTAGCCAGAACTAAGCAAGTATCTTGTGTTTCTCCAACGATCATCGGAAAGGCAGAACATTCGCCCACACCATATATATTGGCATCGGTATATATACGTATAAAAGTATTTTGCGCATAGTCCATTGTCCCTGTCGCAATGACAAAAGGTTCCATAGGAATGCTTAGTCGATAAATTTCAATTTCAGTTATTTTCATCTCATTCTCTTTAGTTAAGCCATGTCGATACAGCATAAAAGGATATGCAATACTTTGCCTAATTTATATATATTCTCGCAATCTTGGGATGCTTTTTCCATATCGCACAAAAAAATATTGCCAAATGTTGCATTATTCAGCTACGCATCAAACTGTATTAACAGCCACGAATACCAAATACAATATCAGCAACAAAACACTTCAAAAGAAATGATAAAATCAAATTAAACACATTTTCATTAGAATATTTACAATATTTACGTTTTTTATTCCTATATTAGCAATGTATAATATTTGAAAAGGAAAGATGATTCAACAAAGACCGAAAACGGAGGGCCTCTACGACCCTAATTTTGAGCATGACGCCTGTGGGGTAGGCTTTGTCGCCCATATCAAAGGAAATAAATCACACGCACAAGTAAAGGATGCATTGACCATGTTGGAAAACATGGAACACCGCGGTGCTTGTGGCTGTGACCCAGAAAGCGGTGACGGAGCAGGTATCATGATCCAGCTTCCACATGAATTTTTATGGGAAGAATGTATCAACTTGGGTATACAACTGGAAGAGCCAGGTTATTATGGCACAGGTATGGTCTTTCTTCCTAAAGAAGAAGACATGAACAAAATATGTCGGGATTTGATTGAGGAAGCGGCAACAGAAAGGGGTATGAAATTCCTTGGCTACCGTCCAGTACCAGTCAATCGTGAAGGTATTGGACCAACAGCGCTCAGTGCAGAACCTGAAATTGTCCAATTTTTTGTCAGCAGACCGGACGGCGTTTCAAACACTGAAGAATTTGAACGCAAACTTTTTGTACTACGTCGCCTGATCATTCAAAAAGTTAAACAACAACAAGAATATCCTCTCCCGCTTTACTTTGCATCGCTTTCTTGCAAAACAATTATTTACAAAGGTCAATTAACAACATACCAGGTCGGAACTTATTATCTTGATTTACGCGATCCTCGTGTGGTATCTGCTTTTGGCTTAGTTCACTCGCGCTTTTCCACCAACACCTTCCCTTCATGGTCGCTTGCTCAACCATTCCGTATGCTGGCACACAATGGCGAGATCAATACGTTGACAGGTAACCTGAATTGGTTTTATGCAGGTATGCGCGCTTTATCATCGCCCTATTTTACGGAAGAAGAGATGGAAATCTTACTTCCAATCGTTGACCGTGGTCAGTCCGATTCGGCCTGCCTCGACAATGTAGCGGAACTTCTTTTACACAGCGGTCGTAGCCTCACCCACGTCATGTTGATGTTGGTACCTGAAGCTTGGGATGGCAATACACAAATGGATCCTTTAAAACGTGCTTTCTACGAATACCATGCGACGTTGATGGAGCCTTGGGATGGTCCTGCAGCCCTCTGCTTCACCGATGGTAAGCATATTGGTGCTACACTAGACCGCAACGGTTTACGTCCACTACGTTATGCCGTAACCTCAGACGACCGCGTCGTTGTTGCTTCTGAAGCGGGAGCACTTCCGATCGAGGAGTCTACCATCATCAAAAAAGGCCGCCAACAAGCAGGCAAGATTTTTCTTGTCGATATGGAACAGGGCCGTATCCTTACCGATAACGAAGTAAAAGATCAGCTGATCAACCAGCAGCCCTACAGCGATTGGTTGGACAATTACAAAATCAAACTGGAAGAACTGGAAGAGCCTCGTGTAACCTACACCTATCTTTCCAAAGATTCCGTTTTCAAATATCAAAAGACATTTGGTTTCTCCCGCGAGGATCTGGAAACCATCCTGACTCCAATGGCATTGACAGGGTACGAACCGACAGGCTCAATGGGGTCCGATGTTCCGCTGGCCATTCTTTCCGATCAACCACAGCATATTTCAAGTTATTTTAAACAATTTTTTGCCCAAGTAACTAACCCTCCAATCGATCCGATTCGCGAACGCTTGGTCATGAGTTTAGCAACATTCATCGGTAATGCAGGCAATATCCTGATCGAAGACAAGAAATTCTGTCACTGTGTGACTTTACCGCATCCGATCCTGACCTCCAAAGAACTGGAGAAATTGCGTTCGATCGACACAGGATTGTTCCAAGCAAAAACCATTCAGTCTTATTTCCGCTCAGATGGTAAGCCTGGATCATTGGAAGCAGGTCTGGAACGCTTGTGCCGCTATGCGGATGATGCCGTACGTGATGGTTTTGAAGTCTTAATTCTTTCAGATCGTGCGATCGATTCCAAACATGCAGCAATACCATCGTTACTTGCTGTTTCAGCAGTCCATCACCACTTGATCAAAACAGGTAACCGTGGCGCTGTAGGTCTAGTGGTCGAAGCCGGTGATGCTTGGGAAGTGCACCATTTTGCCTGCCTATTAGCTTTCGGTGCCACTGCGATCAACCCGTATATGGCATTGGCGAGCATCCGTACGATGAAGGAACAAAATACCTTAGATACAGAGCTCACTTGGCCAGAATTATCCAAAAACTACGTCAAGGCCGTCAACAATGGTTTGTTGAAAATTTTCTCCAAAATGGGGATCTCCACATTGCAATCCTACCACGGAGCGCAGATTTTCGAGGTACTCGGCATCGACAAATCTGTCGTTGATAAATTTTTCTGCGGAGCAGTCTCACGTATCGGTGGCATGACATTAGATGATCTTGCCAAAGAAGCCCTCTCAAAACACTGGCGTGGATTTGAAAAAAGCCGTACACCGCAAAATTTATTGCCAGAAGGCGGTATTTACCAATGGAAACGCCGCGGTGAAGGCCACCTTTGGAATCCCGACACGATTCACCTATTGCAACAGGCCTGTCGCACCGGAGACTACGCAACCTATAAAAAATACGCACAGAAAATCAACGAGCAGAAGGAACATATGTTTACCCTTCGTGGATTGTTGGACTTTGCAAAACATCGCAATTCTATTCCATTGGAGCAAGTAGAACCTGCTAGTGAAATTCTAAAACGTTTCGCAACCGGAGCGATGTCCTTTGGATCAATTTCCCACGAAGCGCATAGTACCCTTGCCATCGCCATGAACCGCATCGGTGCAAAATCGAACACTGGTGAAGGTGGAGAAGATGAATTGCGTTATCAACCGCTTCCAAATGGAGATTCTATGCGCTCGGCTATTAAACAGGTTGCCTCGGCTCGTTTTGGTGTCACGTCCAATTATCTGACACAAGCGGACGAACTACAGATCAAAATGGCCCAAGGTGCCAAACCGGGAGAAGGAGGTCAATTACCTGGTCCCAAAGTGGATGCCTGGATTGCAAAAACCAGACACTCTACACCGGGTGTCGGTCTGATTTCACCCCCCCCCCACCACGATATTTACTCCATCGAAGATTTAGCGCAGCTGATCTTTGACCTAAAGAATGCTAACCGTCAAGCAAGAATCAACGTAAAATTGGTCTCTAAAGCAGGTGTTGGTACCATTGCTGCCGGAGTTGCAAAAGCCCATGCCGACGTCATTCTTATTGCAGGTTTTGATGGTGGTACAGGTGCATCTCCAATCAGTTCAATCAAGCACGCTGGACTACCTTGGGAATTAGGCCTTGCAGAAGCGCATCAGACACTTGTTAAAAACAAATTGCGCAGTCGTGTCGTGTTACAAGCGGACGGCCAGGTAAAAACAGGTCGCGACATCATCATCGCTACACTATTGGGCGCTGAGGAATGGGGCGTATCTACAGCAGCATTGGTTGCCGGCGGCTGTATCATGATGCGTAAATGCCACCTGAATACGTGTCCTGTAGGTGTTGCAACTCAAGATCCAGAACTGCGTAAATTATTCTCTGGAAAACCAGAAGATATTGTCAACTTATTTACCTTCCTCGCGGAGGAAGTCCGGGAAACTATGGCTTATCTAGGCTTCCGTACCATCAACGAAATGGTGGGAAGAGCTCAATTCTTGAAAAAACGCGAGAATATAAACCATTGGAAAGCTAAGAAAATTGATTTCACAGACATTCTACATGTGGAACGCAACGAGCCTGGACAATCGTTATACAATACCGAAGAGCAGGATCACGGTATGGCCATGATTTTGGATTGGGGCCTCCTAAAACAATCAAAATTGGCTTTAGACAGCAAAACTCCTGTATTTGGCACCTTTAAGGTCAAAAATACAGACCGTACGATCGGAACAATGTTGTCCAATGAAATTTCAAAACTCTACGGTTCTGAAGGCCTGCCTGATAATACCATCAATTTCAAATTTGAAGGTTCCGCCGGACAAAGTTTCGGTGCATTTTCAACAAAGGGTCTTTCATTTGAATTACAAGGTGAAGCCAATGATTATGTTGGAAAAGGGCTATCAGGAGCTCAGCTAGCAATCTATCCAGTTGCAGAAAGTGCTCTCGTACCGGAAGATAATATCATTATCGGCAACGTTGCACTATTTGGAGCAACCTCTGGACATCTATTCGTGAACGGACAGGCCGGCGAACGCTTCGCCGTACGTAACTCAGGTGCAACAGCTGTCGTTGAGGGTGTTGGTGACCATGGCTGTGAGTATATGACTGGGGGCCGTGCGCTGATCTTAGGGGCAACGGGTCGTAACTTTGCTGCCGGAATGAGCGGTGGTATCGCATGGATCTACGACATTAACGAGGATTTCCGCGAAAACTGCAATCAGGAAATGGTCGATCTGGACCCATTGGAAAGTGAAGACGAAACCGCAATTATCGCTTTGCTGAAACGTCATATTTTGCTTACCAATAGCCGCAGAGCAGATTTCATCCTGCAAAACTGGTCAAGAGAAAAAAATAAATTCATTAAGGTATTCCCTAGAGAATACAAAAATGTCATTCGTCAAAAATTAGTTGAAGCATAATATAGGAAGCACAGATCATGGGAAAAATTACAGGTTTTAAAGAATTTGAGCGCGTGCTTCCGACAAAAGAAGCTGTGGAAGGTCGCGTAAAGCACTTTAAGGAATTCAATAAAGGATATTCAGAGAATGAGCTCAATAAGCAAGCTGCTCGCTGCATGGATTGCGGCATTCCATTTTGCCATTCAGGTTGCCCACTGGGCAATGTCATCCCTGAATTTAACGATGCCGTATACGATGGAAAATGGGAAGAGGCCTATCAGATTTTGTCCTCCACCAATAACTTCCCTGAATTTACAGGTAGAATATGTCCGGCACCATGCGAATCAGCCTGTGTACTTGGCATACATAGTACTCCGATCACTATTGAGGAGATCGAAAAACATATTATTGAGATTGCTTTTAAAAAGGGTTATGTCAAAGCACATAAAAGCTATTTAAAAACAGGCAAACGCGTCGCTGTCGTGGGCTCTGGTCCAGCAGGACTAGCGGCTGCCGCTCAGCTCAATAAGGCTGGGCACGATGTTATCGTCTTCGAACGTGATGACCAGGTTGGAGGTTTACTCCGTTACGGTATTCCGGATTTTAAATTAGAAAAATCGGTGATCGATCGCCGTGTCAATCTCATGAAAGAATCGGGAATAGAATTCAAGGTTAACACAGAAGTTGGCAAAGATATCAGCTTTTATGAATTAAAAGCTTATGATGCAGTTATATTGGCCACTGGTTCAACCGTTCCTTGGCACATGCAATTACCGGGGCATGAAGCTAAAGGCATACATTTTGCCATGGACTTTTTGACCCAACAGAATAAAGAAGTAAGCGGAATCGCTATCGAACAAGACCGCATCTTGGCAACAGACAAACATGTTGTTGTCATCGGTGACGGTGATACCGGATCAGACTGTATTGGTACATCCAATCGTCATCGTGCAAAAAGTATTACACAGATTGCCCGCAAACCTACACCATCTAAACATCGCCTAAAGAACAATCCTTGGCCGATGGACAAGCTCACATTCGGAACCTCCTCTTCCCAAGAAGAAGGCTGTGAAAGACTTTGGGCTACAGAAACCCAGGAATTTGTCCAAGACGAAAATGGTCATATTAAGGGAGTAAAAATCAAGGAAGTTCAATACGAAGTTGATGAATTTGGAAAAAGAACCCGCTTAGGAGAATCCGAGATCCGTGAAATACCGGCAGACCTCGTATTACTGGCTATTGGTTATCAACATACTGAACATACGCTCTTAGAACAGTTAGGTGTTCGTGTAGATGAAAAAGGAAATATCCTCGCAAATGACAAAGAATACCAAACGACAATTGATAATATCTTTACAGCCGGAGACTGCCGTAAAGGCCAATCGCTTGTTGTTTGGGCCATCTCCGAAGGACGCGAATGTGCTCGAAAAGTCGATGAATACCTAATGGGTTATTCAGAGCTTGAAAGCAAAGACTTCCTGACCACAATAAATGCTTAAAAGTAGGCCGCGCTCAACAGAGAGTTCATACAAGTGGTACACCAAGCCACCGTATAATCTTTAGCGATAAGAGCAAAAGCGTGAACAGTATAAAATCATAAAAAGGTCCGTTGAGAATTCAACGGACCTTTTTATGATCAGTCATTCGTCCCTATTTCAGTGGGTCCTTAAGTTTAACAAAATAAATGCTGTTTTTATCTACAGTCTTTATGTAAGGCAATATTTTCGACTCATAGAAACCTTTTCCGGTTACCCCAAAATCATCATCATTACATACCGCGATCATGAATGGATTAATGACAGCCAAGCCCTCTGCTTTATCATGCGGATACAATTCCTTGATGTCAGTCATTAAATCAGCAACCAATGTCTTATTGACTGGTTTAATATTATACTTTGCCAATGTAGCTGCGTCTTTGAGTTCCTCGACAGTTTTACCGTCAAATAATTTCCCAGTTGCGGTATTATTCGCATCCGAGATATCTGTTGCGCCAGAAAGATCTATTTTATAAATTTTCTTAAATACAGTAGAGCGAGTTGCTTCTGTCGCGTATTCCCCATCACGTTCCAAGACAATAAATGTTGAATTGCTCACGGCAGCAATTTCACTTACAGCCTGCAAATCGGTACGCTCCATCATATAGACATATTGTTTCGTGGCACCGCTCGCAATATCGAGCGTAACAATACGGATTGCCAACGAATTTTTAATCGCATCTTTAGATGGATTATACAGCGGAAATTGCATGATTCCGACCAGTGTTTTACCGTCAGGCGTAAGCGTCAATCCTTCCATTCCGCGATTAGGACGACGTTTGGCAAATACTAAAGGCAACTTTTTACCCGTAGACCAAGGATTAATCCGTTCGATTTCTTTTCCCGAAGCGTCAAAATGAACGATATGTGGTCCGTATTCGTCACTGACCCACCAAGAACCATCCGCCGCTCTCGCTAGTCCCTCTGAATCGATTCCATCCTCGCTTTTCCCTAGATCTTTACCATCAACCCCCAATGCTTTTTCTCCAGAACCACCCTTCCCTTCAGGATTTGGCAGACCATTCAATTTCACACCATCTTTATTTTTCAATTCGATAACAGATTCCAATGTTAGCGTATTTTCCTTTAATCTGAATTTACCGATCTGCGGTGCAAATGCCGGAGTAGCAAATACTTTACTATCGCTTTCTGTCCCATCAATATTTGGTCCCCTATCAGTTAAAAGATAAAATATAGATTTATCAGTAGGATCTTGGACCATCGAAGACCCATAGCCTCCATTATACACTTTTACATCATTAATATCACTTAATACTTTTGGGTCTGTTGCTATTGCCTTTTGCGGATAGGTCAGTTCTGTCGGGTCAGTAATCTGCGACACATCATCTTTACTACATGAAGCACACAATAGGGCTATCCCCAGTACACTGTATATTTTTTTCATCTGTACAAATTTTTCAAATAATGTTTACTGCTATTCAGGTTCATTCCAATAGCCAAATTCTATTCCTGTTGCCTTGCATATCCGATAAAACAGTAAGGTTAGTCTAAACAATCTATACTTGGCTGGCTGTCCGAATACTGATGCAAACATAATTGCCAGATATTAGCCAATCATTAACATAAGTTTAAATAAACTGCATCTATCGTAAAAAACATCCTATAAAAATTAAATACCCCCGGTTATGGAATTTTGAATTTTCCTGCATCACTAGAAAAATAACAACTAATTGTACCGCGAACCATCGATGTATTCACGGACCTCACCTACTAAACATAGAAAGATGAAAAAGATCATAGTTGCCCTGTTCATAATTTTGGCATTTTCCAATGTGGATACGAAATCTCAGATCAAAACTACACGCGAAATACCCAGCTTAAGAATTAAAAATGACGATAGCCAGCAAAACAAGGTGATGTTGGCAGACCTAAAAGTAGATGTTGCGATCTTCGGAAATATGGCCAAAACGACGATGACAATGGTCTTCGACAATAAGACCAATCGCGATCTCGAGGGCGAACTGACATTCCCTATGCCGGAAGGCGTTTCCGTGAGCGGTTACGCCTTAGATATCAACGGCAAATTACGCCAGGCAGTTCCAGTCGATAAAAATAAAGGTACCGAAGTATTTGAAAGTATAGAAACACGCCGGGTCGATCCGGGTCTATTGGAAAAAGTCGAAGGCAATAATTTCCGAACTCGGATTTACCCATTACCAGCGAATGGGAAACGCACCGTTCAGATTAGCTATTCGGAAAATCTGACAACAGCATCCGATCAGGCTCGTTACTACCATCTACCCTTAAACTATACATCCCCCATTGAAAACTTCACCTTGGATATCCATGTCTTTCAAGACACACATAAGCCAAATTTCACAGAGAAACCAGATGGTTCGTTGGCATTCTCACAACATAACAGCAATTACACAGCTTCTTTACATAAACAACAGTTTAAATCCCAGCGAAATTTAGTCATTCAACTGCCGACAGACAACAGGGAAACATCAGGTCTATTTCAGGCAAATAATGACAATACATTTTATTTTCTTGCCAATGCAAGCGTCAACTCCATAAAACCTGCTCAAAAGAAATGGGGGCACAGCATTGGAATTATATGGGACCGTTCGCTCAGCAGTAAAAATAGAGATATAGAAAAGGAACTCGCGCTATTAGATTTCTTTTTTAAAGAAAACCCCAATATGACTGTTGATCTGGGCTTATTGGACATCCGCTTTGTAAAAGGGCATACGTTTCAGGTAAGTCAAGGTAATTGGAATGATCTCAAAAACTACATCAAAGGAATTAATTACGATGGCGGTACAGATTATAGCCAAATAAAGGCCGGTGTAATAAAGGCCAGCAATTACCTGCTGTTTAGCGACGGCCTTTCTACATTTGGTCAAAGTAAAATGAGCCTTGACAATCCAGTCTATTGCATTACTTCATCCAGCGGGTCCGACTATGGTGTCCTAAAACAAATTGCCCAAAAACATATTGGAAAGATGATCAATTTAGTCAATACCTCAATAACTGAAGCTTATCATAATCTAAATACGATAAACCTTATCTATCTGGGGATAAAAGAAAAAAATGATTTTGAAGAAGTTTATCCTCAAAAAGGTACCCCAATACAAGCCAATTTTTCTATCGCGGGCTTAGGGAAACACCCAGGATTGAAGCAGCTCACCGTACTTGTAGGAGATGGGCAACAAGCACCACAAGAGATTAGTATAGCGCTGCACCCTGACCATGGTGAAATTGACCTACAGCAGATCTGGGCACAAAAGAAAATTGAAGCGCTGGATCTTCAATACGAAGACAATCGAAGAAATTGAAACCCTTGGTAAACAGTTCGGTATTGTTACCCGAAATACCAGCTTAATTGTACTGGAAACTGTAGAAGATTACATACGTTATGCAATAACTCCACCTGCCGAATTGCTTTCCGAATTTAATCGGCTCATAAAAGAAGAACGTATCGCAAAGGAAGAACGTGTAGCAGACTTGTTGGATCAGGCTCAAGACATTACCAAACAGCTTCAGTCCTGGTGGAATACCGATTTTCAGCAAAAAAAGAAATATCCAAAGCGTAAAAGATTAATTCGCATTCCAGAACCTGCCGTTGCTGAAGAGATGGCTACCGGTGTTGCTCCTGTTACACCCATTCCGTCGCGTCGCTCAGCTAGTCCTGCAGCTCCCACGCTAGCCTTAGAATCGCGTTCATCTGACCGAACCTCAGCGAAAAGCATCTCGGCAACTGGCAATTCAAGCACTGGCCATACAGCAACCAGCGAACTGGCGAGGGCGGCCGCATCTGAGGACGTTCTTCAGGAATTCGCTGTTGTTCAATCCTTAGAAGGACGTGTAGCTGGCCTACAAACGCCAAGCAGCACTAACAACATACGTGGAAAAATCAGCATCCCCGAAATTAAAGAAGACCAAGCCTATTTACAGGACCTTATTCAATCCAAAGATCCTTACAAAAGCTATCTCCAACTTCGGGATCAGTATATGGGAACGCCAACTTTTTATTTTGATGTCGCAAACTTCTTTTTCAAAAGAGGAGATCGAGACAAAGCGCTACTCATTTTAAGTGCACTCGCAGACTTACAAATTGAAAATGCAGATCTCTACAAAACCATCTCTTATAAGTTACGGGAATGGGGCGATTACGACAATGCACTATTCATTACAGCTAAGGTTTTAAAATGGCGTCCAATGGATCCACAAAGCCACCGCGATTATGCCCTTGTCTTACAAGACAAAGGTATGTTCAAGGAAGCACTAGAACAATTATATGGGATTTTGACCCAGAGCTACTCCCCGGAAGCAGCCGACCGCGATGACGGTATTGAAGAAACATTGGTTATGGAAATCAATAATATCATTAAAGCAAACAAAGCTGCAAGCTCCACAGTTACCGTGAACAAAAAATTGATTGCGGATCTGCCCGTCGACATTCGTGTTGTCATCAATTGGAATTCACAAAACACCGATATAGACCTTTGGGTAACTGATCCAAATCAAGAAAAATGCTTTTATAGTAATCCAGCCACAGCGATTGGGGGTCGACTCAGCAATGACTTTACTGGCGGCTATGGCCCTGAACAATTTTTATTGAAAAAAGCACTAAAAGGAAAATATAAAATTGAAGTTGATTTCTTTAACGATGGTTCCCTGACGCTAGCAGGTCCAGCGGCTGTGATGGCTGAAATTTATACCTACTATAGCAGTGGAAAGCAAGAACGAAAAATCGTTACGATCTACCTTGACCGCAATAAGGAGCGCAATATTGGTATTGGCGAATTTTCATTCCAGTAGATTACCAGAGACAGTGAAGTCAATAAATTGACTTCACTGTCTCAATTAATGCAATTTACGAATAACCAGATCTTTTTGTCTATTCTCTAATTTGGTTTTTACATAAGGGTAAGTAAATACTGCTCCTAAAACGATACAGGCTCCAAGATAAAACCCGCCGCTCATGGTCTCCTTTTGCCCAAATATCAACATCGCTAACAGAATACCATATACAGGCTCCAGATTGGTTGTCAGCGCAACAGTAAAAGCAGATAATTCCTTCATAACAGCAACGCCCATAACATAAGCCACCGCCGTACAAACCACACCTAACAACAGCAGATAAATTAAATCTTGCCGCCCCAGTCTCATTTCAGCATTGAAATCTCCTGTAAACAACATCAATATGCTGATCCAAAAGCATGCCCCCATCATCTCATAGAACGTAATCAGGGTTGGGCTCGATTTTTTAACCATACGCGCATTGGCGATAGAAAATATACTCGCGCAAAACGCACAACCAAGCCCCGCCAATAGACCAACGAGGTAATGTGTTTCAAAAGAAAAGATCGTATAAATACCGATGATAATTACCAAACCAACTACAATATCCAACAGTGCAATGCGCTTTTTATTCACAATAGGCTCCAATATTGCCGTAAATAAAGTCACCGAGGATAGCGTAACCAATGTCACCGATACGGTCGATACTTTGATCGAATAAAAAAATAATACCCAATGCAGCCCAACAACGGCCCCCACCATAAAAAACTGGAGAAACTGTTTCCGCGAAACTACAATCGATTGTTTGGTTACCAAGAAATAGATCAACAGCGCGATAGACGCTATTGCAACACGATACCACACTAAATGAAGGGCAGATACGGAAATCAGACTACCCAAAATCCCGGTAAATCCCCAAATAAGTATTGTTAAATGCAGAATTAGAATATTCCGATTTAATTGAATTTTAGCCATATTCTCTAGAATACATTTGTATAGAAATGATGAGCAATACCTATTATTTCCCTTTATAAGGCAGGCTCACTGAAGTTATTGAAAACTGAACAAAAAATTACTTTGGCGCTTTTATCGCCAGGTATAGTGCTACCAAAAAGAAGGTAACATTCGGAATTAATACGGCTATCAACGGTGGCAGTCCCCCTTTCAAAGAAAACATCGTTGCAAACTGTATAAAGACGATATATGTAAAACTTAACGCGATACCAATCCCAAGACTCAATCCTATCCCCCCACGAACTTTCTTAGAGGACAGTGCCACACCCATCAAGGTCAGTACAAAAGCTGAAAATGGATACACATAACGCTTGTATTTCTCAAGCAATAAATCGTTCATGACTCCTGTTCCTCTGATCTCCTCCTTATGGATACGAATATTTAATTCGCGTGTATCCATGGCGGTAAACATATTGTCACGTACCTCAAAATCCGAAGGTTTCATATCCAAAGTCGTGTCTTTAACGGCTCCTTTGTCCATGCGTTCATGCAGTCCATTGATAATACGATTGGTATATCCTTCGATCTTCCATTTTGTTGCCACCGAGTCCCAGGTAATACGGTCAGCCATCATTTTTTCCTTGAGGGTATCCCCTTTGAAAATTTCAAGTACAAAGCCGTATCCTGTTTTGGTTGTATTATCAAAATTGTCTATATAAACATAGCTGTTTTTGTCCAATTGCATGTGAGTAGAAACCCTCGAGTTATCCTTGGGTGGCTTTACGTAGATATTTTCAAAATCAACCTTCATCTTATTGGTATTCGGAATAATAAAAATGTTGAATACCAAAGAAATAGCAAATATCAGGGTTGCAGCCATCATGTAGGGACGAAGCAAACGGTTAAAGCTATACCCGGCGCTTAGAATCGGGACAATTTCAGTTTGGTCCGCCATCTTGGAGGTAAAGAAAATAACCGCAATAAAGTTGATCAGCGGACAAAGAAAATTTAAGTAAAAGGGAATAAACCCCGCATAATACTCAAAAATAATCTTATCGAGGGGTGCATGATATTTTAAAAAATCATCCAATCGTTCGGACACGTCAAAAACCACCATGACAACAGTAAATATCGCCATAGTGAATAAAAAAGTACTTAAATACTTTTTGATAATGTAACGATCGATTAACGACAG
The DNA here is from genome assembly GCF_050433745.1 of Sphingobacterium sp. HSC-15S19. Classification (NCBI taxonomy): domain Bacteria; kingdom Pseudomonadati; phylum Bacteroidota; class Sphingobacteriia; order Sphingobacteriales; family Sphingobacteriaceae; genus Sphingobacterium; species Sphingobacterium sp. HSC-15S19. The sequence goes on along the minus strand of NZ_JBNPWQ010000005.1, from coordinate 172,939 downwards.
CATTTTTTTAACTTGCGCTATTTAGTTCTACAAACGTTGATCCAATATTTTCACCATTTTGTTTTTCCAATCGTAGAAAGTTCCATCAATGATTCGCTCCCTAGCCTGATTAACCAACCAAAGGTAAAAATGTAAATTATGTAAAGAAGCAATTTGTGCTCCAAGAATTTCTTGTGATTTAATCAAATGCCTTAGATAGGCTTTCGAATAAAATTGATCAGCATGCAGATCACTCTCCGCTTCTATTGGTGAAAAATCATCTTTCCACTTTTCATTTTTGATATTGATAATACCATTTTGTGTGAAAAGCATACCATTTCTAGCATTACGGGTTGGCATAACGCAATCGAACATATCCACCCCTAAGGCAATATTTTCAAGAATATTTACCGGTGTTCCTACGCCCATAAGATAACGTGGTTTGTCATGCGGTAAGATATCACAGACAACTTCGGTCATAGCATACATTTCTTCCGCAGGTTCGCCAACCGATAATCCACCGATCGCATTTCCTTCACGGTTAAACGAAGCAATAGTCTCTGCGGATTTAATTCTTAAATCTTTGTAAACAGATCCTTGAACAATTGGAAACAAAGTCTGATCATACCCATAAAGCGGATCAGTGCTATCAAAACGATCCACACAGCGTTTCAGCCAACGATGGGTCATATCCAAAGAACGACGTGCATACCCATAATCACATGGATAAGGCGTACACTCATCAAATGCCATAATGATGTCTGCACCGATAATACGCTGCGTATCCATTACATTTTCTGGTGTAAATAGATGTTTTGATCCATCGATATGGGAACGAAAGGTAACCCCTTCTTCTTTGATCTTACGTACTTCGGTCAACGAATACACTTGATAACCACCAGAATCTGTTAAAATAGGTCGATCCCAACCATTGAATTTATGCAATCCGCCGGCTTTATTCAACACATTCAGCCCCGGACGTAAATAGAGGTGGTACGTATTACCCAGAATAATCTGCGCTTCAATATCGTTCTTCAATTCATGTTGATGAATTGCTTTCACTGTACCTGCCGTACCAACAGGCATAAAAATAGGCGTTTGAATGGGACCGTGTGCAGTTTCGACAACACCTGCACGTGCTTTTGACAACTTATCTTGTGCTTGTAGCGTAAATTTCATTAATATTTTTCCTCTGAGACTATTTCTATTTTAAAGAATGATTTGCCATGGAAATGGCGATATCGGCATTTGGAGTAAAAAATTAAAAACTCATTTTCAACTAGTTGCAACTTAAAAAGTCATTATAGCTTTCCTAATTTCCACCCAAGCTCGGATTCATCCCTAGAATACGTTGCAAAAATACTATAAAAAGATTTGCAAACAGGATGTTTCAAAAATAAATTATCATTTTTCCCCTATAAAAAAGTTGCGGAAAGCACTTATCTTTGTGAGCTATGCTTGACCTTCACGTATTTTTGGCCAATCTTCCATATATTGCTTTTGGAGTATTGGGTCTTTTCTTATTGATACAATTGTACTACATCTTATTTGTATATAGCAAATTGAGTCGTTATCAAATTGAACCTGTACAAGAAGGAACCGAATTCCCACCGCTATCCGTTATTATTTGTGCACACAATGAACAGGATAATATTCCTGAATTCCTTCCGAGTATACTGAATCAAGACTATCCCAATTTTGAAGTAATTGTTGTCAATGATTTCTCAACAGACAATACGCCTTGGATATTGCATGATTTCGAAGCAAAATATCCCAATTTAAAGATTGTGGATATCAAAGAGCATATTCGCTTGAAACATGGTAAAAAGTTTGCCGTCAGTATGGGTATCAAAGCATCAAAGCACCAGACACTGGTGTTTACCGATGCGGATTGTGCGCCACAATCCGATCAATGGCTCAAAGAAATTGCCGCAGCTTTCAGACCGGAAACAGAAATTGTACTAGGCTATTCTCCTTATTTTAAGAAAAAAAGCTTGCTAAATCTATTGATTCGATTTGAAACTAGCCATACTGCCATGAGTTATTTCTCCTATGCACTAAAGGGTGATGCCTATATGGGAGTAGGGCGTAACATGGCTTACAAAAAAGACCTTTTCTTTCGTAACAAAGGATTTGCAGCACATATGCATATTAAATCCGGCGATGATGATCTTTTTGTTAACCAAAATGCAAATCCGACCAATGTTAACATTGCACTGGCAGCCGAATCCATTGTCTATTCGGAACCCAAAGCGACTTGGAGGAGCTATTACAAGCAAAAAGCAAGACACTCAGGCGCCTCTACCATTTACAAAAAGCGACATCAGCGCATGCTGGGCACTCAGCTGGTATCGGCAGTCTTTTTTTACGTAGCACTTATCGCAACAGCGATTGCCTTTCCAATGTACTGGTATGTTCCCGTTACAGCCTACCTTCTAAGGCTGATTGCCCAATGGATAATATTTGCCAACATCTATAAAAAACTAGAAGTAAAGGAACTGATTTGGTGGCTGCCTTTGGTAGACTTCATCTACTATTTCTATATTTGCATCAATGGCATCTTCAGCAGAAAAAAGAAAAAAATAAGCTGGAAATAATTCACTTTTAAAATACGAAGCTTTGAATCCAACAGTTGATATCATCTATAACTATTTTCCAAAATTAACGGATATTCAAAAAGAACAGTTTGCAAAACTTGCCGACCTCTATACATTTTGGAATAGCCAAATCAATGTTATTTCACGTAAAGACATTGATAGCCTCTACCTGCACCATGTATTACATTCGCTAGGTATCGCTAAATTTGTCCAAGAGCTCACGCCAGGAACACAAATTTTGGATGTGGGAACCGGAGGAGGCTTTCCAGGTATCCCAATGGCCATTATGTTTCCTGAAGTCAAATTCCATTTGGTCGATTCTATCGGCAAAAAAATTAAGGTCGTACGTGAAGTTGCAGCTGGACTCGGTCTCCAGAATGTTGAAGCAGATCATATCCGCGCAGAACAACTCGACGACAAATATGATTTTGTCATATCACGTGCGGTGACAAGACTTGGAGAATTTACGCCTTGGATACAGAATAAATTCGCAAGAAAAGATAAAAACGGGATCCCTAATGGAATTCTTTACTTAAAAGGCGGAGATCTCACCGAAGAGATCAAAGAATCTAAGCTCAAAGCAGAATTACACCCACTTTCAGATTACTTTAAAGAAGATTTCTTTGATACAAAATATCTGGTATACGTACCTATGTAATTAAAGTTTGGCATTACCCATAGGAAACTGAAGTCGCCTATGGATAATGTCTACAGAATCGAGGTAGTTCGTTAAACACTTATGGATATAAGCGATCTTCTCATAGCGATCATTCTCACGAAGCCATTTTAAGGAAGGCTCATAGTATATCCTAAATTTGCGCAACGAATCTCCCGACAACTTGCTGTATTCCTGTGTCAGCGGATACCATTCCTCGCGAATCAGATCCTGTTGGTATTCTTTTTCAAACTGACGTTGAAGTTTTCTCGAATTTCGTCCCTTTCGACTGAATTTATTGTAAAGCTTGTTCAGATTGACAGCAATTCCGCCCTGATGAGGCAAGGTCACCATATTTTTCGTATCACCCCAGAAAAAGATCGACTTATACTCCTCCTTTTTTTCTTCCCATTTATCCCCCGCTGATTTGCGTTTGATCGAAACAGTATCCAAACGTAACGTATCTTTTGGACTTCCTTTTTTCCCAATGGTATCCAGAAGATGAGGTCTCCCGGAATAGGCAAAAACTCCCTGCCGATAAAACGAAAAGTAGACACAGAAAAACAATAAAGATAGAAATCCGATACGTACCATATTTATAATTGATAAACCAAAATAACCAACTATAAATAAAATTAAAAAGTATTTAACTATCTTTAACTTAAGAGACTAAAGACCCAATTCTTTTTTAATTTCTAAGCCAATTAGATTGATTTCTTCATCCATACCGAACATAGGAAGCTCCGTTTCTGGATTAAGTTTCAACCAGTTTGTATCATTGTCTTTAATAATCTTTACGTATTCCACACCATCCTTAAAAATAACATACGTATCTTCTTCCTCAGGGAAAACAGAATAAACTATATCCCCCAATTCGATATCAAAAGGTTCTTTCATTTCCATAGTTAAAATATCATTAATCGCTCAAAGTTACCAATTCCTCTTCTTTCTTTCCAAAATTGACCAATATTTCATCCCACTCGATCTCAAATAAGCTCAGGAAAATTGCATTCATTCTAGAGCAATCCGCAAATTTTCCAGCAGGCACGTGATCTCCTCCGATTAAGAACTTCGTCATTCTACTAAAAATACAACAAGCCTGAGCAATTCTAACAAAAAGTACAACAGCTCGTTATATTTTTCATATATTTAGATAAACCCAATTATGAAATTAATTTATCCCATAGCTTTGACGAAAATCAAGGGGATTGGCCCTAGAACAGCGCGTCACATCATTGACCAAGGTCACGATTTAGCGGACATATTTGCATACTCAAAAAAAGATTTGATGCAAATTCTTGGGATACGTGAGTCAATCGCCGAAGCAATATACAATAAAAGCTATATGCCCGCCTGTGAAAAAGAACTCGCTTTTATCGAAAAACATCAGATACAAGCGTTATGGCTGGAAGACCAAAATTACCCCGATAGGCTACGACAATGTGAAGACGCTCCGCTTGTTGTCTATTATAAAGGGAACCAACCACTCAACAGTGCAAAAGTTATTAGTATCGTCGGCACTAGACATGCGACCTATTATGGCCAGAAAATATGCGAAGATTTGCTAGAAGCCATGAATTGTACCAAAGACACCTTAATCGTTAGTGGTCTTGCTTATGGTATTGACGCATTAGCACATCGCAACGCACTAAAAAATAATATTCCAACCGTTGCTGTATTAGGGCATGGTCTCGATCGAATTTACCCCGCATCCCATCGCGAACTTGCCACAAAAATGCTAGACCAAGGCGGTTTATTGACAGAATTTACATCCAACACATTACCTGAGCGCAGTAATTTTCCTATGCGCAATCGCATCATAGCCGGTATGGCAGATGTCACCATTGTCGTAGAAGCTGCAATTAAAGGAGGCGCATTGATTACTGCCGAAATTGCCAACAGCTACAACCGCGATGTATGCGCCTTTCCAGGAGCCGTTTATGAAAAAAGCTCTGAAGGCACCAACTACCTCATCAAAACCAACCGTGCTCATATGATTAGAGGACTTCAGGATCTCGAATATCTCATGAATTGGGAAGTCAGCATAAAAGCTGTTGACCAGCAGCTTAGCCTTCCTTTGACACTGACAAAAGACCAACAACTCCTTTTTACACTCATTCAGCAAAAAGGACAATTAGAGATAGACCAGATGATTGACCTCACAAAATGGCCACAAAGTAAATTGGCCTTAATCCTATTGGAACTTGAAATGCAGTCACTCATTCACGCCTTACCCGGAAAACGGTATAAAACTGCCGGACACACGGAAATTCAAAAAAATTAGCTCATTTCCTATCATGCAGCAGTACTAAAATGCCGCTTGGATCGCAATAAAAATTCAGAATCATACTCAACAAAAAATCAAGAATTAATGAACGAAAACAATACAAAAAGTATTTGGAAAGTCATCGGAGCTTCCTCCATGGGAACACTTATCGAATGGTATGACTTTTTCATTTTTGGCAGCCTATCCATTGTAATTTCCACCAAATTCTTTCCGGCAGAAAATCCAACAGCGGCTTTTCTTTCAACCCTAGCCACATTTGCCGCAGGTTTTGTTGTCCGACCATTTGGCGCCCTATTTTTTGGCCGACTAGGCGATATTATCGGTCGAAAATATACGTTTATGGTTACTTTAATGCTCATGGGTGGAGCAACATTTCTCATAGGTTGTATCCCCAGCTATGAGAGTATTGGGTTTTGGGCACCGCTGCTGGTGTTGATCCTTCGTCTCTTGCAAGGTCTTGCTCTAGGAGGAGAATATGGAGGTGCAGCAACTTACGTCGCCGAACATGCCCCATTGGGCCAGCGGGGTTATTGGACATCATGGATACAAACAACAGCTACCTTTGGCCTTTTCATATCACTCGTTGTCATCCTCCTGACCAAAGGCTTTCTCAGCGAATCACAATTTGATTCTTGGGGATGGCGGGTTCCTTTCCTCCTATCTTTAGTCATGGTATATGTTTCCTATCTTATTCGTAAGAAGATGAAGGAATCACCCGAATTTAGCAAGGCCAAAGCGGAAGGAAAAACAAGTACAAATCCGCTAAAAGAAAGCTTTGGCAACCGATACAACCTCAAATTTGTACTGCTCGCACTTTTTGGTGCAGCCATGGGACAGGGCGTTGTTTGGTACACGGGACAGTTTTACTCGATGAGTTTCATGAAAACGGTCATGCACCTTCAATCTGACCAGGCCGATACAATCCTCGGCATCGCACTACTGTTGGGAACTCCATTTTTTGTCGTATTTGGGTGGCTTAGTGACAAAATTGGACGAAAATGGATCATGCTCGGTGGGATGTTACTTGCCGTATTGACTTACCGCCCGATTTACGAATCCATGTACCAACTTTCTAATGCAGAACAGAAAGTCAAGGTGAACGAAACAACGGAGGTCCCCCTTGGACCGCAATCAACAGAAGTCATTTCGATCATCAAGACTCAATATGAGGACCAGACCGAAGTTACTAGAGCCAGCATGATACATCAGTCAGGAAAACTCAAAGGACAGCCAATGACCAAAACCACAGTCCATCTTGCAGGCAAGAACTATATGCTGCTCGTCCTGCTGATCTTTATACAAGTGATTTATATTACAATGGTGTACGGGCCCATCGCGGCATTTCTTGTTGAACTATTCCCTGTAAAGATCCGGTACACATCCATGTCCTTACCCTATCATGTTGGAAATGGAATATTCGGCGGCCTCCTTCCTGCGGTATCGACATACTTAACAACAAATGCTGAAGCATCCAATACCCCGCAATTCTATCTTGCAGGTTTGTGGTACCCTATTATCATTGCCATTGTATGTTTTATCATTGGTAGTATTTATATCAACAACAAATCAACTCCCGCAACACATGAATAATCTCAAAAAATTCCTCGGCATACTTTGGATCGTTTTAGCATTGTTTACCGCTTATTTCTCCATTTTTGAACTGGCCCTGCCAAAGATTTCAACGGGACATCAGGAAGATCTCGTTTTCGGAATCATTATCCTGTGCATCTTAACTCCCATAATCTCCATTGGACTCGGCATATTTGGCTATTATTCCCTATTGGGCGAATACAATCAAGAAAAAATGTAGTCCAAAAAATGAGATCGACTTTGAATAAGGGAAATTAGACTATATAAGCCTATTCAAAGTCGATCTCATATACGCCAGATTATACTACTTCCGACGTTTCCAAAAGAACAATTACAGCCAGTGGACTTCGCCAAGCACTTATTTTACGCCATTGTTAGCGGATTTACACAGATACCAGCTATTTTCCACCATAAAATAAAGCTAAGAGCAGCTACTAAATACAATTTATTGCAATGATAATCAGCAGCATAAGATAAAATAGCATTTTTTCTTTCCTAAAACTGTTTTTTTTTCTACTTTTGTGGCGGGTAAGTCTTCTACGACCAGCTCCCATTGACTCCCCCAGGTTGGGAACAAAGCAAGGGTATTTGGTTGAGCGGTGCGATAGGAGTAGCTTACCCTTTTTTTATGCCCATTTTTTTTGACTAATCCTCCGGTCCAAAATTCAATTCTAACCTAATAATCAGCTAAATACCTTATATATCCCAATTGTTACCCGCATTTCCCCTATTTATAGAAGCCCTGTTACACAAGGAGTTTTAATCGCTTGGCATGTACATTCAACACAATTATAATTGTATATAAAAGCAAATTTATATAAGTTTGTAATCGAATAAGAACTATCGTATGAGTTGGTTTAAAAGAGAAAAAGCTGGTATTAGCACAGCTACCGCTAATAAAAAAGAAGCACCTGATGGTATGTGGAACAAATGTCCCACATGTAAAAAACCATTGTTGCATCTTGAACAAGTAGAAAACGACTATGTTTGTCAATATTGTGGGCACCACTTAAGAATTGGCTCCAAAGAATATTTTTCAATTTTATTTGACAATAACGAATTTACAGAACTATTTCCTAATCTAAATTCTGGTGATCCATTAGAATTTTTCGATTCAAAGCCATACCCTGAACGTTTAAAGGAAAGTCAAGCCAAAACAGGCCTGAAAGATGCTTTACGTTCTGGCCATGGAAAAATGAATGGTCAAGACATCGTTATTGCTTGTATGGACTTTAGTTTCATCGGCGGATCAATGGGATCTGTCGTTGGTGAAAAAATCGCGCGTTCGATAGATTACTGTATTGAGCATAAAATTCCATTTATGCTAATCTCCAAATCAGGAGGTGCACGTATGATGGAAGCCGCATTTTCATTGATGCAAATGGCTAAAACTTCGGCTAAATTAGCGTTATTGGCAAAGGCAGGACTTCCTTACGTTTGTTTATTGACTGACCCTACGACAGGAGGAGTTACAGCATCTTACGCGATGTTAGGTGATGTAAATATCGCAGAACCGGGAGCATTAATCGGATTTGCAGGACCACGTGTCATTAAAGAAACAATCAAAAAGGATCTTCCAAAAGGATTCCAGACTTCAGAATTTGTTCTTGAGCATGGATTTTTGGATTTCATTGTCGACCGTAGACAGTTAAAAAACAAAGTAGCTACTTATCTTAAATTAGTGGGATAATCATCCTCAAAATAAAAAAGAAAGCGGTGCCAAGAATATTCTTGGCACCGCTTTCTTTTTTGAAAGTGTCTATTTTATCGGCTAGAAAGCATCTTCAATTCAGCTCATAATTGTTGTGCCTATGACCTTATGAGGCTTTTATGGCAGGGTTGAATAGGCCATCTTTTTAAAGATATCGCCAAAAAGCCCATATTTTTCTTTTGGACAAATAATCTGTTTCGCCCTCCCTGTCATACGCTTCCCGCTCAAAAGAAATACGCCGGTAGGCTTTATCAAAATCTCTAAATTGAATAAAATGAACGACAAATTCTATGAGATACCATACATAGAAAAAGAGAATACCTAATTCAAGCGCCTGTCGCAAATGTATACGCTCATGACGAATCAAGTCGTCCTGCTGTTTAAAAAAGGTATTTTTCAGAAAGATAAAAGGATAAATAGTAATTGCATTGGCTTTTCCAAAAGAGAAGAAATTCGTCCAAAATTTGCTAACTATAATCATATATGATGTTTAGACCGTTTTCAAACTAGTCAAACTTAGAAAAATTTCCCTTTATACACAATTATTATTGGCTTCTCATGAATTGTACGATATCCCTCTCGGTCAGTCCCTAATCAGATAAGAGATCGCAAAAATTTCTTTTTGAATTGGAATTTTTATTAAGTTTGCTATAGATTAATCGTGAAGATATGCCGTACAAAGAGCGTGAAATAAATAAATTGTATTATACAATGGGAGAAGTTACAGAAATGTTTGATGTAAATGCGTCCCAAATACGTTTTTATGAGCGTGAATTTGACATTCTACAACCTAAGAAAAATAAAAAAGGCAATCGCTTATTTACGCAAGAAGATATTGCCAATTTAAAGATCATCTTCAATTTGGTTAAAGATAAAGGTTATACCCTACAGGGTGCACGTGATTACCTGCGTGACAACAAATCTGAGGCAAAAGAAAATCAACGTGTTGTAGATTCATTGGAGCGCTTGAAGAACTTTCTTCTTGAAGTTCGTGATTCACTATAGTACCTGAGAAACGTCTTTTAAAACTCCCGCAATAGGAAACTTTCCATCGTTTTCACCAACTTCTTCCCGTCTATCCGAGAGGGAAATTCTTTCGATTTATAGAAGAAATAAGATAACGAGCTGACACATTTTACAGCTGAAAATCATATATTTATTTTACATCAGTAATAGTGTTATTTTATAATATATAGCCATGAAAATTGTGCTAAAAAGAATATATGATGCAGCTTCCCCTAGTGATGGGTATCGTGTACTCATCGATAGACTTTGGCCTCGCGGAATAACAAAGGAAAAGGCTCATTTGTCTGAATGGAATAAGAATCTTGCCCCTTCAAAAGAACTTCGGATCTGGTATCACCACAATCCAGCTTTGTGGGATGACTTCTCGGAAAAATATCGAACAGAACTAAAGCATAACAACTATTGCAAGGAATTTCTTGACCACAACAAGCAACAAGAAATCATTACGTTATTATATGCCGCCCATGACACCTTGCATACCCACGCCCTGATCTTACAGACCTATTTACAGGACCTTTATCAACAATATATCAGCAACAACAGATAATAGTACAACGACCATGCAGACAGCATCTATTTTTCAAAACGTCACATTTCAGGACAAAAAACCCAAAATGGACCTCCTGCTAGAAACAAATGGCAGCAAAGAATATCGCTTGGCTTTTGCAGAAGGGCAATATCTAAAGGAGCATACAACAGCTGCATCAATTATTGTGGAAATTGTCGAAGGCAATATTGATTTTGGCGTTAACGGAAGCAAAATCAGTCTAACGAAAGGCATGTTAGTGACATTAGAGCCGAATGTACCGCACGATCTCTTTGCCATTACCCAAAGTATCGTCCGGCTGTCTATTCATAAAAAAGACTAAAGAAGAATCTAGGTGACTTAACGGTCTTTGAGTTCAATAACCTCCAGGTTCTCAATTTTATCTTTATTGATCTCAAACCGCATTAATGTCCTTACTTTGTGCCAGCCCTGCTTACCTGCCGCCCCAGGGTTAAGATGGAGACAATGGATCTTGGGGTCGAAGATAACCTTTAAGATATGTGAATGTCCAGTAATAAATAATTTAGGTGGATTTTTCATCAATTCCCCTTTTATGCGTGCAGCATATTTCCCCGGATAACCACCAATATGTGTCATAAATACGTCCACTTCCTCACACCTAAACCTCAAATCTTCTGGAAATTGTAAACGAATTTCCTGACCATCAATGTTTCCGTATACTCCGCGCAGTGGCTTAAAAGCGGCTAACCGATCCGCAACATCAGGATCACCAAAATCGCCCACATGCCATATCTCGTCGCAGGCTGCAAAATGAGTAAATACAGCTTCATCTAAAAAAGAATGTGTATCCGAGAGTAATCCGATCTTTGTCATCACTTAAAAAGCTAAAAAATAAGGTGCCAAGGCATTTCGATAAGCTTCTGAATAAATACCCTTGGCGGCATAAATAACAAACGTACGTTGAGCGAGCAGTTCGACGCGTAAGCGTTCAAATGTAACGATTTTCCGAATGGCCGATTCCCCTTCAAAGGAGCTTATTTGTACTTCACTGGAACAGTATAATCCCCTTTCCGCCGAAATTTTAGTCAACGTTTCCGCTAATGCCGTTGGAACGATCAACACTAATTTTCCCCGATCCGATAAACGTAAAGCGGCGAAATCCAGCAGTTCAGCAAAAAAATCCAGATCGGTATGTCGCGCCAGCTTCTTGCGTTCATCCGGGTTATGTAAGGAATCTGTATAAAAGGGTGGATTTGATACGATCAGATCGTAATGCCCTTGTACATCCATTTGTTGAAAGGAGGAAGCATGCAGCACTAAACGTTCCTGGAAAATGGAATTACGGAAGTTTCTGTCAGCCATCGCAGCAGCCAAAGGGTCAATTTCGACAGCCTCTACCCTACTGTCTACGAGCCGTTGAGCCAACATCAATGCAATGACTCCCGTACCTGTACCTACGTCCAGTATCCGGTCCACAGGTTCTACTTCCAGCAAGGAAGCCAGCAGTACACCATCTGTGTTAATTTTCATTGCACAGTCAGACTGATCAACCTCAAACTGTTTAAACCGAAATATCGACGCCATACATCAAAGATAAAACTTTTAGAACCTTTGGTACAAACAAACCAGTGTATCCTGCAATTTATTTGCTAATTTAGTCAGCAACAAATCTATATAAGCCATGAATATCCGTCAGCTTGCTTTTATGATATTGATCATCATCGGTGTGCTTCCTACAAAACTATTGCATGCACAAGAGAATTGTGACCGGCATACAACTGAAATACTTCCCTTATTGACAAAAACATTGAACAACAATGACTTTGACAAAATTGATCCTTTACTCAATAGTATACAAGCTAGCTGTGGTACCAACGAGTTTGTACAGCGTTTACGTATTCTTATATACATCATTGAAAAAAAGAATACCACAACAGAGATCAAAAATTATATAGACAATCAATTCGATAAAAATTTTCTACAAAGACTGGATGCGGCAGACCAGGACGATTTTACAACACAATACGAACAGCATAAGGAAAAATACAATTTCGTGCCATTAAGACATCCCCTGGAGGGCATGATAAAAGTAAGAGCCAAAGCCCTGCTTGCTTCCGATAGTTATACGTTAACCGATCAGGAAAAAACTATTTTAGAGCTTTTTTCAGATACTGAAGTTGCCAATGCCGTACAAGACCAACAAGCTAACGAACAAGATAATCAACAGCGGTTTCCAGTCCCCAAAGTGTACAGAGATAGACAGAAAGCCAAACTGGGCTATGTTCCTTCAATCGGCGTAGTCACCCCACTTGGCGGAGCCAACAAAATTTTCGGAACCAACATAAACTTTGGATTTATGCTGATGAGCTCGCTGGAAAGAAAATTTATTTTCGAAGGTGGCTTCAAGGTGCGCATCAACTCAAACGACCGCAATATTGATTACAATTACGAGGGCTCCAATGTTTCGGTCAATTCTTCAGCGACCGCATTTATGGGCGGTGCTGTAGGTTACAAAGTTTTTGACAACGACAAATTTATACTGATTCCAAAAGGTATCCTTGGCATAGATATTACAGATACCGGCATCACAGAAAGTGCTTATTCCTCCGGTTATTATGATCCGGATGGTTATTATTATGATGGCGGATACACCGATCGTATGGTAACCATCAATAATGTGCACTTAGGACTTGGTCTCGCATCCCTATTTCGCATGAAAAACCAAAAGTACATTGGTTTCGAACTCGGCTATCATTACACGCCTTATGATGCAAGCAGCAAGGTATTGATCCCGATACAGGCAAATTATGGAAGCTTGGAGCTATTCTTCAGGTTTTAGGCAAATAGCCCTCAAAAACCTGATGACTTCGCAGACACCAACAGCAATGAAAGCGAGCTGAAGGTTCTTTCTGGCCAATAAGACCAGACACTTTCAGAAAAAAATACGCCAGATGATGTCTATCTTAAAAAACATCATCTGGCGTATATAAATCGAAAAAAATTCCGCTTGAGATCAATTTCCCAAGCCAAAAGGAAGATTTAATTCTTTAAAAGGCGTTGTATCTCATCCAATTTCATTAATGCTTCAACCGGAGTAAGCGAATTAACATCCAGATTATTCAGCATATCCCTGATCTTATTCAAGACAGGATCATCAATAGAAAACATCTGCAATTGGTAGGCCTGTTTCTGGATTTTGCGCATGCTATCTTTAATCTGCTCACCACCTGTGCGCTCCTGCTCCAGCCTTTTCAAAATTTGATTGGCCCGACTAAGCAACTTTTGCGGCATTCCAGCGAGCTTTGCCACATGGATTCCGAAACTATGCTCTGAGCCTCCTGGAACAAGTTTACGCAAGAAAATAACTTTGTTATTAACCTCCTTCACCGTTACATTATAGTTTTTTATACGATCCAGCGAAGTAGTCAGCTCGTTTAATTCATGGTAATGCGTGGCAAACAAGGTTTTGGCCTTAGCAGCAGGATGATTATGTAAAAACTCGGCAATAGCCCAGGCAATAGAAATACCGTCATAAGTACTTGTACCACGACCGATTTCATCCAAAAGAATAAGACTGCGGTCCGATAGATTATTCATGATGCTCGCAGTTTCATTCATCTCCACCATAAACGTAGATTCACCCGAAGAAAGATTGTCCGAAGCACCTACACGGGTGAAAATTTTGTCAACCAGGCCAATCTTAGCCTCTTTTGCTGGCACAAAACAACCAATTTGCGCCATTAACACGATCAATCCAGTCTGACGGAGCAATGCAGATTTACCCGCCATGTTAGGGCCCGTAATAATAATAATCTGCTGTGTTTTCGGATCTAAAAAAGTATCATTGGTAATATAATCCTCACCTATCGGCAGGTTTCTTTCAATGACAGGGTGTCTTCCACCTTTAATATCCAAAATCTTGCTCTCGCTGACTTCGGGTTTTACATAATAGTTTTTCTCCGCTACAACAGCAAAGTTAAGCAGTACATCCAACTTGGCTATGAGCTGGGCGTTGAGTTGAATAGGTTTGATGTATTCAGCAATGGCAACCAATAGCTCAGCATATAATCTATTCTCAAGCGCTTGTATCTTCTCCTCAGCACCGAGAATCTGTTCTTCATATTCTTTAAGTTCCTCCGTAATGTAACGTTCAGCATTCACCAGTGTCTGTTTACGGATCCACGTCGTCGGAACCTTATCTTTGTGCGTATTTGTGACCTCCAGATAATAACCGAAAACATTATTGAACGCTATTTTTAAAGAAGGAATCCCTGTGAGTTCCGCTTCCCTTTTTTGGATCTCAAGCAGATAATCCTTGCCACCAAAAGCGATCTTGCGCAATCGATCCAATTCAGGGTCCACCCCTTCCGCGATTACACTCCCCTTATTGATTGCGGCAGGAGGCTCCGCCTGAACCTGTTGCTCGATTTTTTCACGTATAACAGCACAAGCATCTAACTGATCTGAGATTGTCCGAAGAGCATCAGCATCTTTACGATCCGTAAGTTCCTTCAATTTCTCAATAGCATATAATGCGCGCTTCAATTGCACAATTTCCCGCGGATTCGCTTTTTGCAGTCCGATCTTGGAAATTAAACGTTCCAGATCTCCCACCTGCTTGATCTGACCAATCAGCTCATCCCGCAAATCACGGTTAGTGAAAAAGAAATCGACCACATTCAATCGCTCCTGAATACTCTTTTTGTCTTTGAGCGGCATCACGATCCAGCGCTTGAGCAGACGCGCTCCCATTGGACTGGATGTATGATCCAATACATCGGATAGCGTTACCGCATTTTCATTCAACGATCCGATTAATTCCAAATTGCGAATCGTAAAACGATCCAGCCACATAAAACGGTCCTCTTCAATACGGGAAAGCGTAGAAATGTGTTGCAGATTACGATGCTCGGTTTCATTGAGGTAATGCAATGCTACACCAGCAGCAACAACTCCTGCAGTCATGCGGTCCACACCAAATCCTTTCATCGAGGAGACTTCAAAATGCTTCAATAGCGTTTCAGTGGCATAATCACCCGTATAAGGCCACTCGTCAAGAAAATAGGTGTAATATTGTGATCCAAACTGCTCTGTAAACTCCTTGCTCTGTTTTTTTGAAAGAATAATTTCTCTCGGTTTAAAACCTTGAAGCAATTTATCTATATAGGCCACACTACCTTGAGCAACCAGAAATTCACCTGTTGAAATATCTAAGAAAGAAATACCGATCCGCTCCTTTTCGATAAAAATTGATGCTAAATAATTATTCGATTTCTGTTGAACAATATTGTCACTGTAGGAGACTCCAGGTGTCACTAGCTCGGTCACACCGCGCTTAACAATTGTTTTTGTCGTCTTCGGATCCTCCAGCTGATCACAGATCGCCACCCGTTGGCCAGCACGCACCAGTTTCGGAAGATAGGTTTCCAATGAATGATGGGGAAAACCAGCCAATGCAGTTTCCGATTCCGAGCCATTGCCACGCTTTGTCAAAACGATGCCCAAAATCTGGGCAGCTTTGATCGCATCCTCACCAAATGTCTCGTAAAAATCGCCAACACGGAACAACAACAACGCTCCAGGATACTTAATCTTGATCGCATTGTACTGTTGCATCAATGGGGTCACTTTCTTTTCTTTTGCCAACTTTTAAAATCAATTTTTATGAAGCGTAAAAATAGGATAATATCGTCGCTTTGGCAAACGATACACTCAACTTCTCGACAAAATCATTTCCATTAAACAAGAATATAAGCTAAGTTTGTATCCGAAAAAAATTAGTCATGGCCATCAAAAGATCTGGTAAACAAAATACGTCCAGCAAACAACAAAATACCTTCAAAAAAAAATCCTTCAACCCATTGAAGTCCATAAAATCTCCTATCCTGCGCATTGTGACACGGGTAGTACTCTATTTTATTGGCATTTCACTCTTTTGGGTCATTAGCCTGCGGTTTATTAATCCTCCCATCACTTGGTTGATGATTCAACGTGGGTTTGAGCTAAAAGAACAGGGCAAGGGATTTAAACTGGAAAAAAACTGGCTGGATTACGATGAACTTTCGGACAACCTAAAGTTAGCGGCCATTGCCGGAGAAGACGCTCACTTTATGACACACTGGGGATTCGACATGCAAGGAATTCAGAATGCCATTAAAAAAAATGCACAGGGAAAGAAATTACGCGGCGGAAGTACAATCAGTCAGCAGGTAGCCAAAAATGTCTTTTTATGGCCAGGGCGCTCCTGGTTAAGAAAAGGCTTCGAGACCTACTTTACCATTCTTATCGAAACATTCTGGAGCAAGAAACGCATCCTCGAAGTTTATCTTAATGTGATTGAAATGGGACAGGGAGTTTATGGTGCGGATGCGGCAGCTTCGTATTACTTTAGCAAAACAGGCAGCAATCTTTCCAAAAAACAAGCCGCATTGATTATAGCCATATTGCCAAACCCAAGAGAATGGGATGCGCGTAACCCTTCTGCTTATGTCAATAGACGTGCAAATGCGATAGCAAAATATATGCATCATTATACTATTCCTGAATAAGCGAAACCATCGCTATTCGGCGGATCGATCAGAAGAGAAGCAATACAGATCTATAGATCAAAAAGAAAGGCCATATGTAACTATGGCCTTTCTTATATAAAATGGTTTTACAACCTATCTAAAAAGTCGTTTATGCCAGCTTTGATGGAAGGGTATTACCCAAGCGTCTTCCATTTGATGCTCATGGGTAATGGTATTATCAAATACTAAGGTATTATCGTTGATGGTACCGTCTGCCAATAACTTCTCAAATCCGTCACGGTTAACCACGCCTATTCCCTGATCCCCTTTATATGCAAATTGCATGCGATCAAATAGTTGAATACCATACTTCGATTCAACTCCTTTTAAAAACCGAACCGAACTATCAATAGAACAACCTGATGCAGCCGCTACTTCCTCGTCCACCTTAAGGATGATAAAAAGATTATCCCGCAATTCTGCGGAAGCAGAAAGTGGTTTCCCATGCACTTTCCATTGTTCAGCAAAAGCTTCCAGGTCAGTAACAATCTCCTGTCCCTCTGTCGCCGTTAACAGGCGATCGGCCTGATAAATCCAGATACGCTTCATATGCAATGATTTTTTTACAGATCCATTTAGCCGATATGAATTGGCTGATTAATCCTATACTGTTTACACTCCCGGACACATGAAATAACTGTTCCATTATATCCGTTTCTATTTCAATTTTAAACCAGATTAAACAACTCGAATCCGGCGTGCCATTGTATTTCATCACAATACCTTGACCCTCAACTCTTACCACTAACCAATATAATACGGAGAGATCATTAAGTAAACGATCACGCCGGTAACAGCTACATAAAGCCACATGGGATAAGTAATACGGGCAAGCTTTTTATGACGCTCATAAGAACCCGATATGCCTCTAACAAATGTAAAGAGTACAAAAGGGATGATGATAATGGAAAGCAAGATATGCGTGATCAGGATAAAGAAATAGATCGGTCTCAAAATTCCCTCGCCACCATATTTTGTTTCGATTGAAGTCATGTGATAAGCGACATACATCGCTAGAAAAGCTAAGGAACAAGCAATACACCATTTGATCAAACGCTCGTGTAAAGCCTTATTACCCTTTTTTATCGCAGCCACAGCCCAAAATAGTAATACAGCCGTAATCCCATTGATAGCCGCGTAGATAGGAGGCAAAAATGTTAGCGGTTTTACATCATAACCCAGCTTTTGTAAATTCACCGTAAAAAGGATAGCAACCACTATCGGTATCACAATCGATAGCAACCAAATCCATTTACTATACTTTTTTTCCTTGTTAAGACTCTCTTCCATGATATAATTACCTCTTTTGTTCTATTGTAGCTGGATGGTTTCGGACTTCCTCGACCAATAATAATTTGATTTCATCCTCAAGGCGGTCAACATCCGTTTTGACATTAATGTCATAAATACCTCTTATCCGTCCTTTTGTATCAAGTAAAAGATAATTAGACCCAATAATAAATGGTTTGCTGCCCTCCTTATTGACAAGTGCATCCTGCAATAAACTTTCCTGGGCAAATTTAAAGATATCAACAGAAGGATCTGTCACAAAAAACCAAGATTTGGTCCAAGGTTTGTAAACTTTTGCGTATTTGGCTAACACTTCTGGTGTATCGTATGCCGTATCAACCGTAATTGAATACAAGCGGACCTTCTTATTCTGAATAAATCGATTAGCGATTTGATCCAAACGCTTAATCATCGTCCGCGATAATGAAGCATCTCTAGAGTACATCAGATGGACGACAGAAAGTGTTGTATCATTATCCAATAGATGCACTTTCTTGCCATCGAAATTCACAAAATCAACCGGGGGTACAGTATGATAGATAGTATCGGGAATATCACGTCCCCATTTACGATGGGTAGTTCCCGGAACCACTTTCTTTCCAAAAATTGGCAAAGAGGCGTAGCTATTAGAACCGCTTTTATTTAGTACAAAATATAAAAATCCTGGCAATAAAAGAATTACTGCCAGGATCAATATAGTTTTAATACCTTTCTTTTGTCCAGTATTATTATCCATTCACTTTATCTATTTATTTGGAAACAATTGATGTTCTTGAAAAGCAGATGCTAAATACCCTCCTTCAACAAGCATCAAAACAATAAAATAAATAATAAAAATAAACACAATTGCAACGGTAACAATGAAACTCGACTTCTCGAATTTCAAGTGCATAAAGAATGCAACGATATAATAAGCTTTAACTAAAGTAAGCACGATATAAATAGTATTTACTAACGCACCTTTAGCTAAAATTTGCCAATGGTGCACGAAGCCCAATGCAATTAAAAACTCTAGACAAGTAAGGGCTAAAAGTACACCAAATACTCTCCAGATGGCCTTCTTATCCATCCCACCTTCGTGAGCGTGCTCGCCATGAGCGATATTATCTTGATATTGTGACATAGCTATCTAAATTTATTATTTCGGAATTAGATTAAGTAGAAGAACGTAAATACGAATACCCACACTAAATCCACAAAGTGCCAATATAAACCTACTTTCTCGATCATAAGATAAGAACCACGGTTTTCGAATGTATTATTTAATGTCATACATAGAATGATGATATTCAAAATAATACCCACAGTAACGTGGAAACCGTGAAAACCAGTAATTGTAAAGAACAAGTTAGCAAATTGCAAGGCCGAAGTGTAAGAAATGTCATGTGTGAAATATGGCATTAATGCTGTTTTGATGGCATCACCTTCCAAACCTGTTGCTGGATTTTTACCAAACCAGAAACCCATGTGGTGTAAGTGAGTCCACTCGATAGCCTGACAACCTACGAAACAGATACCTCCCAAAATAGTCCAAAGCATCCATTTAACAACTTCATTCTTTTGGTTACGGTGACCAGCTTCCACGGCCAAAACCATAGTTACAGATGACATAATCAAAATAAAGGTCATTAAACCGACAAATACCAACGGTTGACCATGTTCTGCAATTCCTGGGATAGATTGGAAGATCTTATCAGGATCAGGCCATGTTGGATGAGAAAAGCGTTGTGCGCCGTAATAAACCAAAAATGCAGAAAATGTGAAGGCATCCCCTACCAAGAAAAACCACATCATGATTTTTCCATACTCTAAGTTCCAAGGTGATTTCCCACCATTCCATGGACCAGTTTTTACCTTATCCAATTGCGATACTGTTGTACTCATTGTTTACTATTATTGATTCAAAAGTAAGAAAACATATATATAAATCCATAAAAGATCGAGAAAATGCCAAAAAATACTGGCAAGATCCATGCGGAAAAGATTGCCGTCTTTAGGAAGTTTGTTAATTCCTATAATCGCGCCAATCAAAACGATCAACCCCGCAATAATATGCGCCAAGTGCATCCAGATAAAAACGTAAATAAAAGATTGCGATGCATTGTTATTCACAAAATAAACACCCCTATCGATCAATACATTCCAAGCATGAACTTGCAAGGCAAAAAATACAACTCCCAAAATAAAAGTTGCTATCAAAAACAACCGCTGTTTGGAAGACTCGCCATTTTTAGCCGCTTTATGTGCTAAAAACATCGTTAGACTACTAACCACAATCACCAAGGTACTATATAAAAGTGCATTTGGCAATAGGGTCTTAATCCCTTTGTCCACGCCGCTCGCTGTATATACAATGAAACCACTGGATAACGCCGCAAACATCATGAACATACCCAACATACCCAACCATAGGTTGAACTTTTGGGCTTTTCTCTGTACTAACTTCTCGTCAGTTTGTGCTTGTATATCTAACATTATTTCAACGGAATAAAGTTAAGCAATAATACGAGTTGTGTCACAGGTAAATAAATAAATGAGGTAAACATCACTTTCTTCGCTGAAGGAATATCACAATTCTTAAACAGCAAATAACCGTAATAACCAAACATTATTCCACCGACCACGGATACAATCGTAAACCAAATTCCACCAAAGCCAAAATGATAAGGTATAAAACCTGCAGGTATCATAAACAAACCTGAAATGAATACCATAAACGCAGATATCTTATCACGTTTTGTCGTCGGCAATAAGCGAAAGCCCGCTAATTTATAGTCATCATCCACAACCCAGGCAATTGCCCAGAAATGCGGAAACTGCCATAAAAACTGAATAGCAAACAACACAAAGGGAATAATAATAATTGCCGCTTCGTTATGTCCACTATAGTAGGCTAAATCGTCTTGCGAAAAGGCTGCATAATATCCAATTAATGGCGGAAATGCACCCGGAAACGCGCCGACAAACACTGCTATTGGTGATTTTCTTTTTAATGGTGTATAGATAAAGGCGTAAAGAAGGATACAGAAAACCGACAGCAGACCAGCGACAAAATTTAAACGAACAAGCACCAAGGTTCCTAAGATGCCCATAAAGACACTCAATACCAAAGCCTGTCCTGTTGTCATGCGGCCTGATGGCAACGGTCTGTCCTCCGTACGTTTCATCAGTTTATCCAAATCCTTTTCAATGATCTCATTAAAACCGTTGGCAGAACCTGTCACCAGAAAACCACCTATAGTCAACAATAACCAATTGAACCAGAATATATCACCCTGTTGTTTTGATCCTATCAGAAAAGCAATTGACGCGGAAAATACGACCGTCAATGTAAGTCTCAACTTAACAAGCTTTTTGAAATCTGAAATAAATTCTTTCATAACTAAAAGAGACCTCCTACTATCAGTGTAATTAAACACGTACTTTTAAACATAAACATCCCGAATTCCAAGATTAGTGCCTTTGCTTGTTTAACAATAACAACAGGTAGAACTGTGCCCCAAATAAGAGCGTAGCTACCACCAAATGCGTTGTCTGTGCAAATGCAGGTATTGCAAATCGAGCTAAGATAATTCCTGATAGCATTTGGATACCCACTAGAATCAATGCGATTAAAGCAAATTTATATTGCTTAGAACCCGTATTAAAACTCGTGCGGACCAAAAAGAATAATACAATAACTAAAATCAAAGAACAATATGCCAACCAGCGATGTAACTCAAACTGTTGGCCAATAGTTGTTATAAAATCAGTCCGGGCTATCGTTGAACCGGTTAATAAATCAACCTCCTCTCGAACTCCCGTTCCGACAATTACCTGTGTTAGCATCAATAAAATTGAAGCAATAGCAAGCCCTTTTAATATACCCAAAGAACGATTGACCAGTAAGGTCTTGTTTCGCAAAGTAACTGCTTTGAAATATGTATAAATACTAATACAAACAATTACAATGGCTAAGAGCATATGTACCGTAATAATCCAGGGCATCAGATTTGTCGATACAACGATCGATCCCAGCCAAGCCTGAAGTACGACAACAAAAAGATTAATCACTGACCAAACAACGATCGAGCTTTTTGATTTTAAATAGGTGAAAGAATAAATAGCTGTAAATAACAAACAGAATCCGGAAACAACGCCTACCAACCGATTGATATATTCCGTCCAAGTTTTCGCAACATTAAACTCTTCATGCTGCAAAATACTCTTATCGGTACGGAGCTTGTAAGCCATTTCCTTATCGCCGAAAAATTCTACAATTTTCGCGAAACGTTCGTTCTTCTTTGCTCTTCCTTCAATATAATGCTGTTCATATCCTTGAGGTAATTGGGAGATATCTGTTGGAGGAATAATACGGTTAAAACATCTTGGCCAATCTGGGCATCCCATTCCTGACCCTGTACTCCGAACAACTCCTCCAGCAATAATGACCAAAAACAACACAATGATCGTTATAAAATTGGTCTTTATAAATCGCTTCTCAGCTGCTGGAAACATAATACTACCCCTACCTCTTAAAATACAAACTTCCATAAAATAGAGTAGGAATTCCTACTCTATTTTATAAGATTTTATTAGTCTTTTCTACCATTTTGAGCATTCCATTCTGCCTGGATACGCTCAGCTTCCTCGTCTCCTTCGAAATCATGAGGCAAATTAGAGCTCATTGTTTCAGAGAAAGGAACACTTTGAGGAATAAAATCCTCACCATGACCTGGCTTACTGTAATCGTAAGGCCAACGGTGTACAGTTGGAATTTCTCCTGGCCAGTTACCATGGATATGCTCTACTGGAGTAGTCCATTCCAATGTGTTTGACTGCCAAGGGTTTTGTGGGGCTTTTTTACCGAAGAAAATCGATGTAAAGAAGTTCCACAAGAAAGCTACCTGACCTAAAGCAGCGATGATTGCAGCCCATGTTACCAATTTGTTGACAGAAACCCATTTCGCCATGAAAGCAAACTCTGTAAATGCATAGTAACGGCGAGGCACACCATCGATACCCATAAAGTGCATTGGGAAGAATACCATGTAAGCACCAATGAAAGTCAACCAGAAGTGTAAATAACCCAATTTTGTGTTCATCATACGACCGAACATCTTAGGATACCAGTGGTAAACACCACAAAGCATACCGAAGATTGACGCCGATCCCATTACCAAGTGGAAGTGGGCAACAACAAAATACGTATCGTGTAAGTTGATATCTAACGCTGCATTACCTAGGAACAATCCTGTCAAACCACCAGAGATAAAGAACGATACCAAACCGATAGCAAACATCATCGCTGGAGTGAAACGGATATTACCTTTCCACAACGTTGCAAGATAGTTAAACGCTTTTACAGCAGAAGGAACCGCGATAATCAATGTTGTAATCATAAATACACCACCCAAGAACGGGTTCATACCTGTTACAAACATGTGGTGACCCCATACGATAAACGATAATACGGTGATACCGATCAATGAATAAACCATTGCATGGTAACCAAAGATTGGTTTACGTGAGTTGGTCGCAATAACCTCAGAAGTTAAACCTAAAGCAGGCATAACAACGATATATACCTCAGGGTGACCTAAGAACCAGAACAAGTGTTGGAACAAAATTGGTGAACCACCTTCGTTCGGTAAAATTTGTCCTTGAACAACAAGATCCGACAAATAGAATGACGTACCAGCAGCACGGTCAAAAATCAGAAGAACAACCGCCGAAACCAATACTGGGAATGACAACATACCCACGATAGCAGTTAAGAAGAACGCCCAGATTGTCAAAGGCATTTTCCATAAGTCCATTCCTTTTGTACGCATGTTCAAAATTGTACTTACATAGTTAATACCACCGATCAACTGTGAAGCTACAAATAGAACCATACTCACCAACCACAAAGTCATACCAGTTGCAGATCCTGCGATTGCAGTAGGAACAGCCGATAGTGGGGGATAGATTGTCCAACCAGCAGAAGCAGGTCCACTTTCTACGAAGAACGATGCAACCATAATCACTGATGCTACAAAGAACAACCAGTAAGATAACATGTTCATAAAAGGAGATGCCATATCGCGTGCTCCGATTTGATATGGAATCAATAAGTTACTAAAAGTACCTGATAGACCAGCCGTTAACACGAAGAATACCATAACGGTACCGTGAATGGTTACCAAGGAAAGGAAAAACTCCGGTTTTATACGACCGCCTTCAGCCCATTTACCCAAGAATACTTCTAATATAGGGAACTCTTTATCCGGCCATGCTAATTGGATACGGAATAATACTGATAAAAGCATCGCAAAAACTGCCATGATGATACCAGTGATCAAGAATTGCTTAGCAATCATCTTGTGGTCACCCGAGAAGATATACTTTCTGATGAACGACTCCTCGTGATGATGGCCGTGCGAATCGTGATGTTCAGCGCTATGCGATATTACTGTACTTGACATATTCGATTTTATATTCAAAAATTCTTAATTAGTTCAAAGATGCTGTAACTTGTACGCTATCCTTTTTCACGTTAGCTGTTTTACCGCTGAACTCTTTTTGCAAATCCTCAGTAAAATATTTGTTTTGTTTAGCTAACCACTCTTTATATTTCTCTTCAGTTACGACAACCACTTTCTTTTGCATGTTGTAGTGACCAGATCCACAGATCTTGTTACACAACATCACGAAGTCATAGTTATAATCACCCAAACGATCACGCATCTCTTCTGTTGTAACAGTAGGTGTGAACTGGAAGTAATTGGTCATTCCCGGTACCGCATTGATCTGAACACGGAAATCAGGAATATAGAAAGAGTGAATAATATCTTTTGAAACGATATGGAAACGAACTGGTTTATTTACAGGCAACCAAATTTCAGATCCTTGAATATCATCCCAAGAATTTTTATCATTAAAGTCAATACCGTACGGGTTGGTTGGTGTCGTCATTTTATAATTACGTTTACCAATAATCCCATCTGAACCAGCATAACGGACATTCCATTGGAATTGCTCGCCTAATACCTCAACTTGTAATGCTGACTTTTGTAGATCCTCAGGAATATTTGTGATTGATCTCCATGTAAAGAAACCGAACAATACCAAAACTGTCAAAACAACAGCGGGAACAATTGTCCACAATTTCTCAATTGCATTGTTATGAGGATAATAATAAGCCTGACGTTTTGCACGCATGCGATACAAAAATGTAAAAGTCATCAACAAGATGTGTGTGATAACCAATACAAATGTTGTAATTGCAGTCGTAATGATAAACATTGTATCAATACGCTCACCGTGCTCAGTTACTGCAGATCTCCAATAAGCGGCTCCCCAGTGTACATATGACCAATATACACCGTAAAGGAATACAACCAAGAAAATGAATAACAATGCCGATTGAAACGTGTTATTCGCAAACGGATTGTATTTACCGTTCATCTTTCTTGTCAATTCATAGATCGAAAGTACTTTACCGATAACGGCAACAACTGTACATATAACCAAGAATAACAAGACATAATATGTGAAGTTTTTATAAACCTGAGGGTCTATTTGCTTCACTTCTTCAACAGCAGGAGCAGCAGCACTAGCTTCTGTAGAAGAACTAGCAGATGCAACAGCAGCAGTACCTGCTGCCGCTGTTGTATCTTTTGCAACCGAATCCGTTGCTGCAGGGGCAGCCACTGCTGTAGTCGCCGCTTTAGCAGAATCAGATGCTACTGTATCTTGTTGACTTGCTAGGATAGGAGTCGCAAAAAGCAATCCTAGTGCAAGCACAAAACCCGAGATGGATTTGAATCTATTATTTAATTTAAAGCTCATTTCTTTTATAACGTTTTTACGTAACCTTCCTTTAAAAGTGAAACTATATCTGATGATGCAAACTCTCATCCAAGAAAGGATGATTTTTAGGCACCAATGCTTGTTTACTCAATTTACTCATCACTAAGAAGATGAACAAACCTAAGAAACCAAGTGCAGTTCCGATTTCAATGATACCAAATCCTCTATGTTCAGCAACAGTACCAGGCATGATCATGATATAATAATCTAGCCAGTGACCAGCCAATAATAGAATCGCTACGAACAACATCACGTTTTGTTTCCGTTTCGCATCGCGATCCACTAATAGTAACAATGGTGCCACAAAGTTAATGATAATACTCAACCAAAACCAAGGTTTGTATTCAGGTTCCCAACGTTTGTAGAAATAAACTGTTTCCTCTGGGATGTTTGAATACCAAATCAACATGAATTGTGCAAACCAAACATAAGTCCAGAAGATAGAGAAACCGAACATCAATTTACCCAAATCGTGTAAATGATTTTCGTTTACCCAGTTCATATAACCAGCTTTCTTCAATACAACAACGATGATCGTGATACATGAAATACCACTTACCCACATTGCTGCAAAGTTATACCAACCGAACATTGTCGAAAACCAGTGTGCCTCTAAAGACATTACTGTATCGAAAGACCAGATAGGTGTAGTAAAACCGAAGATAACTAAGAAGATTGCCGACAATTTGAATGACTTTTTATAAGAAGTCAATCCACCTTCTAAATCTTCTTTATAAGAAAGTTTCGCAAAAATAACGGCAAAAATGCTATATGTACCCATAAACACGACCTGACGGATCAAGAAGAATGGAACATTTAAATAAGCAGATTTACCTGCGATAATAGGGTCAAAATTTGTACTATGCGGATCAGTGATACCATCTGCATTCCAGTGGTGATATAAGTTATGTGTGGTTAAACCTAAACCTACAATAACTAATAAAACTAATGATGCAATTGGTAAAACACTCGCCATAGCCTGAGGTATACGTACCAAACCTGCAGACCATGCAGATTGTGTTACATATTGCAAGGCAACAAAGAATGTTCCAGCTGCGCATACACATGTAAAGTAATAACCCATCAATAACAAGTTGGCATAAGTACGCTCTACAGTAACGTGATCGCCCGAAAGCAACCCGAAAGCTACAGCAGCTACGCCTAGTACAACAGCGATAATACTGTACAATTTAGCCTTGCCAGCAAACTCGTATCGCTCGTTGAAATTATAATCGTGATGATGACTGTGAGTTCCCATTTATATATCTGATGTTAGATTATTTCTTTTGTAATTCGTGAACATACATAACAACTTTCCATCTCTCCTCTGGAGACAATTGAGATGCATGTGATCCCATGGAGTTGTGTCCGTAATAAATTGTATGGTAAATTTTACCATCAGTCAAGTCAGCCATCAAACCACCCCGTGAAGAGCTCGCTGCATCTGTTCTTTGATAAGATGGTGGCGGAGGAAAGTTCTCTAATTGACGAGTACCTCTTGAATCAGTCACGCTACGGTCTTTCGTGATAGGACCATCACCTTTACCTTCTACTCCATGACATATCGAGCAGTAAGTGGTGAACAAAGCTTTACCTTTTTCAAGATTTTCGGCATTTACGACCAAAGGACTTTTTACTTCTCTTCCTGCACGTTCATAATCCTCTAATGTATTGGCGTATTCAAAACGAGTGAAACCAATTGGATCTGTACCTTTAGGAGGTGTTTGTGCTGTTTTTCCATCAGCAAAATTCGCATTAGGTTGATCCGGATTGAAAGCAAGCGGATCGTACATGTTACGAGAAAACTCTAAACCTGTACTACGAGTTGTTTTGTCACCACAAGAAGAAACAAGTGCTGTCAATGCCACAGCTGCGCATAGCGTTCCAAGTAAATTCTTCTTATTCATAGCTAACATATTTTCTATCATTGTACTTAACTTCAACAGCTCCAGCTTCTTTCAATAAGCTATCGATCAAAGCGTGATCTGTATTTTCTTTGGCATCTACTGCAAGGATGAAACGATCATCTGTTGCTCTCAAGTCCATTACACGAGGTGCACGTCCCGGAAATAAGTGGTTACGGAAGAAAAACGTGGCAACCATACCCAATGCACACAATAAGATCGTAACCTCAAATGTAACTGGAACAAAGTTTGGCATACCAAAAGATGGTTTACCACCGATATTCATCGGCCAATCATAAGCCATTGTATAATACAACAAACTAAAACCTAATGTCGTTCCTAATGCTCCAAAGCAAAATGCTGCGATAGGCAAGCGAGAAGGTTTCACACCCAGCTTTGCTTCGATGCCGTGAATAGGCATCGGAGTAAAGCAGTCGTAAATACTTATATTGTTTGCTTGCAATTTGTCGATCCCATGCATCATTTCATCGGGATCCGCAAAACTACCTAATATATATTTTGTATTGCTCATTGCTGATTATTTTCTAACTGATAATTCTTTAATCTCTTCTTCTGTCACTGAATCATATTTCTCTAATGACTCTTGGAAGTACTTCACTTGTTCCTCAGGGAATGCGCCTTCTTGAGCCAATTTAGTTTTATGTTGTAATGAAGATGATTTCAACAACAATTTCACTTCGGCGATAGCGATACCTGGTAAGAAACGTAAGAACAACAAGAATAATGTAAAGAATAATCCGATTGAACCTACAAAGATACCTACGTCTGTCCAAGTTGGGTAGAACATTGCCCAAGATGAAGGCAAGTAATCACGGTGCAATGAAGTCACGATAATTACAAAACGCTCAAACCACATACCGATGTTTACCACAATCGATAAGATCCATGAGATAGGAATACTTGTACGGATTTTTTTGAACCAGAATAACTGTGGAGAAATTACGTTACAAGTCATCATTGACCAGTAAGCCC
Organism: Sphingobacterium sp. HSC-15S19; assembly: GCF_050433745.1. Classification (NCBI taxonomy): domain Bacteria; kingdom Pseudomonadati; phylum Bacteroidota; class Sphingobacteriia; order Sphingobacteriales; family Sphingobacteriaceae; genus Sphingobacterium; species Sphingobacterium sp. HSC-15S19. Next base: position 143,997 of record NZ_JBNPWQ010000005.1, on the reverse strand, counting down.
ACGCGTATGGACCCAACATACGGTTCTCGAAAGCATACATTTCGTATTCTGAACGAGAGTACATTGCGATAAACAACTCAGTTAAATAAGCCACCCCCACAATAGAACCAGTTGTCATGATGATGATATTCATCGATTCAATGTGGAACATCGTGATATAGTTCTCAAAGTTCATTACTTTACGTAAGATCAACAATAAAGTCTGTACCATCGCGAAACCAGAGAAGATCGCACCCGCCACGAAATATGGAGGGAAGATCGTTGTATGCCATCCAGGGATAACCGAAGTTGCAAAGTCCATGGATACGATCGTGTGTACAGAAAGTACCAGCGGAGTAGAAATACCTGCCAAGATCAATGACACGATTTCAAAACGTTGCCAAGTCTTCACTGAACCATTCCATCCGAATGATAATACAGAATAGATTTTTTGTTTTAATCCAGTAGCACGGTCACGAATTGTCGCGATATCCGGCAACAAACCACAGTACCAGAATACCAAGGATACTGTAAAGTAAGTCGAGATCGCAAACGCATCCCATACCAAAGGAGAGTTGAAGTTTACCCAAAGTGATCCAAATTGATTTGGAAGTGGGAAAATCCAATAAGCCAACCAAGGACGACCCATGTGAGCTACAACGTATGTAGCCGCACAGATTACCGCAAAGATCGTCATCGCCTCTGCAGAACGGTTGATTGAATTACGCCAGTTCTGGCGGAAGATTAATAATACAGCTGAAATCAACGTACCCGCGTGACCGATACCTACCCACCATACGAAGTCGGTGATATCCCAAGCCCAGCCTACAGTTTTATTCAGACCCCAAGCGCCGATACCTGTCCAAAAGGTATAACTAACGCTAACTACCCATAATAAAGCACCTAATACAGCAACGGTAAAACCAATCCACCATGCTTTATTCGGTTTATTTTCAACCGGTAGTAAGATATCATCCGTAATTTTTGCATACGTAATGTCCTTACCGGTCATTAATGGTTCTCTTAATATTGATTCGTTATGCGATGACATAGTATTTTTATTTCAAATATTGTACAAGATTACGCCTCAAAAGTGTTTCTAACTTTTGTCATATAACCGATACCCGGTTGAACATTGATTTCCTCAAGTACGTAATAAACACGCTCGTTGCGTAATGCTTTAGACACTTCTGATTCTGGATCATTTGCATCACCAAAGATAATTGCATTTGCAGAACATGCTTGTTGACAAGCCATTTGGATATCGCCATCTTTAACTTTGCGATTTTCAATCTTAGCTTGCAATTTACCTGATTGGATACGTTGGATACACATTGAACATTTCTCCATTACCCCACGTGAACGAGTAACAACATCTGGATTCAATACCAATTGTGTGAACTCATTGTTCAGGTAGTTGTCAAAACGTGAATCATTCCAGTATGCAAACCAGTTGAAACGACGAACTTTGAAAGGACAGTTGTTCGCACAGTAACGTGTACCAAAACAACGGTTATATGCCATATGGTTCAAACCTTCTGAAGAGTGTACTGTTGCCAATACTGGACAAACCGTTTCACAAGGTGCGTGACCACAGTGTTGACACAACATCGGTTGGTGAACAACAGTGATATCTTCGAAATCTAAATCAGCCGAAGCTCTTGCAATTTCTTTCTCTTTTGTAAGATCTTGATCTTTTCCTTCGATTGTATAGTAACGGTCAATGCGTAACCAGTGCATTTCACGACGACGGCGAACCTCATCACGACCTACAACAGGAATATTATTTTCAACGTTACAAGCAACGATACAAGCACCACAACCAGTACATGCGTTCAAGTCGATCGCCATCACCCATTTGTGACCAGGTTGCTCATATTTGTTCCACAAATCGTATGTTTTGTGATTATCTGTAAAGCGTCCTGCCTCAGAGTTAGGATCTTTCAGATATTTCGCAAATGTCGTTTCACGAATAACGTTACGACCTTCGATCGTGTGGTGTGTTTGTGTTTGTGCCAATTGGTAAGTACCAGACGCTTTCGCTACAGTTGCTTTAGCAACACCTTGTACTGTACCATTGATGATAGAAGCAAAAGGGAATGCGTTTTTACCAACTTCATTACCTGCTTTACCAACTTTTGTACGGCCATAACCTACAGCAACTGAAACTGTTCCTTGTGCTTGACCTGGTTGTTGTACAACTGGCAATTCCAATTCAACACCATTTGCTTTTACAGTTACTTTACCATCTTCACCCAAACCTAATTTCTCAGCATCTTTCGGGTTGAGAGCAGCGTAGTTGTCCCACGTTACTTTAGAAACCGGGTCAGGCAACTCTTGTAAATAAGCGTTGTTCGCGTAGCGACCGTCACGAAGTGCCGAAGGCTCATAAAGTTTCAACTCAAACTCACCGGTAATTGCTTTGCTTGATGCTTCAATTGCAGAAGCCGCTGCTGCTGCATTTCCTGTAAATGCAGGAGCTGTTGCCGCTTTAGCACCTTTATATTCAAAACCAGTTTGCAATACAGCATCCCAGTTTTTCGTAGAACCCGCTAAGATTTGTGTAGACCACAAGTTCTTAACGAAGTTGTACATATCGGTATCATTTCCTGCCCAAGTCAACAAGCTTTGTTCAACTTGACGTGTTTTGAAAACCGGATTGATTGTTGGTTGAATGATAGAGAACAAACCTTCTTTTGGATTCGCATCACCCCAAGATTCCAAGAACGTACTTGCTGGAGCAATCGCGGTCAATTCAGAAGCTGTTTCATCCGCACGTTGCGAAAATGATAAGGTGAAAGGAATTTGTTTCAACGCTGCTTTTACATCATCTGCTTTGAAGTAGTCATACACCGGGTTGCTATTCAAGAAGAACGCAACACCAACTTGACCTGATTTCGCTGCTGCTAAGAAAGCTTGGAACGAAGAATCCGAACCTTGGTATTGTTTAGAATAGTTATCCAAATCGATGATTGTACCGTAAGCACCTAATGCAACGTTGATTGCATTAACCAATACCTGTACATTGACATCGTTAGATCCAGCAACAACAACTGCTGCGCCTTTGCTGTTCACCAATTCTTTCGCTGCTAGAGCGACACCTTTTTGAGCTTTTTTGTTTGCAGTAGCACCAGCCAAAGACTGACCAGTGATTGCATTATATAAAGCAACCAATGTAGCACCTTCTTCTGAAGGTTTGATTGCGATACGTGCATCCGCATTTGTACCCGTCATGGAAAGACCAGACTCAAATTGCACGTGACGTGACATTTTGCCGTTTTTCAACGATTTATAATCACGGTTTTTAGCATATTGTTGTGTCTGCTCCTCACCTGCTAACCAAGTTCCTAAGAAATCAGCTGCAACGGAAACAATCACATTTGCCTTTTCAAAATTGTATGAAGGGACAACAGCTTTACCAAATGAAGCTTTATTCGCCTCGATAATACCGCTGTAAGAAACAGCATCGTATTGTACATGGTTAACTGTTGGGAATTTCGTTGCGAAAGCAGCGATGGCCGCCAACGTTGAAGGGCTGTTTACGGTGTTAGAAACGATCGTAATTTGTTTACCAGAAGATGCTGCTGCATTTAAAGCTTTAACAACTTCCCCATCCAATTTAGACCACTCAACATCTTGACCTTTCAATTGCGCCTGTTTCAATTTGGACTCATCATATAAATCCAATACAGAAGCAGCAGTCGTTGAATCCAAACCTTGGTTCAAACCAATTGCATTCGGGTTAGGCTCAACATTGATCGGACGACCTTCACGAGTTTTAACCAAGATGCTTTGACCGTTGAACGTCGAAGCATAATAGTTAGGGATACCTGGAGTTACCTCTTCAGGTTTAATCAAATAAGGAACTGCCTTATGCACAGGAGTACGGTTACAAGCCGCTAAAGAAACAGCACCCAAACCAAATCCTAATGCTTTCAAGAAGTCACGGCGAGGAGTTTTAGTACTCAAGCCTGCTTCGTTTAATACATCTTCTACAGGAATAGATTCGGCAAACTCACCCTTGCTTCCTTCAACGAAAGCAGGAGTTTGATTTAACTCTTCCAAACCTTTCCAATATTTTTTATTGCTATCCATTTAAGCTGTATATAAGATTGCGTATTTCAAATAATTATTAATAGTGACACTTACCACACTCAAGACCACCGATCATGGCTGCAGTCATTTTCTCACCTTTCTTAATTCTTTCGTGTGCTTTAATCAAATCTTCATAGTATTTGTTATCCGATTTGATATCTGTCTTTTTGTGACAATCAACACACCATTTCATCGTCAATGGAGAGTATTGGTATACTTCTTCCATATTTTGGATTGGACCGTGACAAGTTTGACACTCAACACCAGCTACCACAACGTGTTGTGAGTGGTTGAAGTAAGCAAAGTCAGGTAAGTTGTGAATACGAACCCATTGAATTGGTTTCGGATTGTTACCGTAAGTACGCGTATCAGGATTCCAATCCAATGCACGATAGATTTTAGCAATTTCCGGAGAAATCTCACCATCATAATGCTCTGAAGCAGTGATTGTATTGTGACAGTTCATACATACGTTGGCCGATGGAATAGACGCATTTTTAGATTTAAATGCTCCACCGTGACAGTATTGACACTCAATTTTGTTAACACCAGCGTGGATTTGGTGCGAGAACTTAATTGGCTGAACCGGCTGATAGCCTTGGTGAACACCAACGTTCCACATTGTTTTCCAACCGCCTACAGCTAATAATGCAACTAACATCAAGACTGTAAAGCCAACCAACTTCTTGTTTTTAACGAATGCTTTCGCAAACTTCACAAAACGTTGGCTATCTTCTGGCTCTTGTTGCGCAGCAATAGCTTCTTGGTTTTTAGCAATTACATTTTCTAAGGTACGGATCACACGATTCAACACCACGATAACCACTACAGCCAAAACAACAACTGCGATCAAGCCCAAAATCATGAACATAGATGCGTTATCATCTTTAGCTCCGGCACCACCAGGAGTTTCAGTTTTCGGTTTCTCCTTAGAAGCATCTGTGATATACGCTAATACCGACTTGATCTGATCGTCAGATAAATCAGTAAAAGAAGTCATCACAAGCTTGTTGTTCTCTTCGAAGATTTTAACTGCATCAGCATCGCCAGACGCAATTAAAGCCTGAGAGTTCTTGATCCACTTGATTAACCAAGCTTCGTCTTTCGTCTCTGGAATCCCCTTTAAAGCAGGACCAACCACTTTTCTGTCAATGGCGTGACAGGATGTACACTTAGATTTGAAGATTTTTTCACCTTCCTTGACATCTTGCGCATGCAACGTCGTAACGGCAAATAATAGCATCAAACTCGTTGACACCACCCTCGCAAGGCTTCCCAAAACGGATGAGATAGTTCTCATATTTAGCACTTTATACTATTTATTTGTGAATGTAAAAAATTAACTCCCATGGTTAAAGGAGCCACTACCCCCCTAACAATGCCACAAAAGTATGATTTATTAACAAATCGCTGACAATTTTGTGACCTTTAATATCAATTTATAATCATTCTAAACAAATGCGTTTAAACAAGGATAAAAACAACATTACGCTATTAAAGTGGTTCCATCACTACAACTTTTCATTTGAATAGCTACCCAAATATAAGACAATTCCATGACAATTTAAAATATTCAAAATAACAGATCGCAGAAGACACAAAAGGTTTTTTTTCGACTTAATTTCCGTAACTTTATCAAGATGAATGGAGAACTTTTTCAAAATGAATGGAGATGTTCAGGGTCAAGTCGCAAACTAACAATAAAAGAATCTGAATAATATCTTTATATAGAAGGAATAACTCATTCTTATTGCGTAGTTCCTAGTAAAGCCAGCTTCAAGACTAAACACACAACAACAATGGACACAAACAAAGAATTCAACCCCTTAAGTAAAGAAGAGGAATACATTATTATACATAAGGGAACTGAACGCCCTTTTACCGGTGAACTTTTAGACAATAAGCTCAAAGGAACTTATATCTGCCGCCGTTGTGACAGCCCACTATACCGTTCGGAGTCAAAATTTGAATCTGGATGTGGCTGGCCAAGTTTTGATGATGAAATTCCCGGGGCAATTACAAGGATCACCGATGCCGATGGTCGCCGCACTGAAATCCTGTGTAGTAGATGTGGCGCGCATTTAGGCCATGTGTTCCTCGGAGAAGGCTTTACGACAAAAAACACGCGTCACTGCGTTAATTCTATTTCAATGAAATTTGTGGCCGATACTACGAAGTAACTTTCACTTTAGTCGACTCACGAACTTTCAGTTCACAAGGCAACACCATTCTACGTGTTGCTTTTATTTTACCCTGAAGACGAAGCAACAAAATATTGATCAGATTTTCCGCAATATCCTTGATCGGCTGCGAAACAACCGTAATAGCAGGTTCGACCAGCTTAAAAACCGTATGGTCATCGAAAGCGATCACCGCCGGCATCGTAAAATTAAATTTTTTGGAAGCCTTCAAACCCGAAATCGCCAGATAGTTCGTAGAGAACAAAACGGCATCCAGTCTGTTTTCACAGATAAACTCCCGCAATAGTTCCATTGCTTCTTCATCCGAAGCATCCATCTGAATCTTTTGAATAAAACTTTGTTGCTTATTATTATCCATAGCCTTCATATAGCCATCTGAACGCTCCTTCATTTGGGTCTGATCCGAATAGAGCGATACAAATCCGATACGTCTATAGCCTTGTTGACACAAATGGTTACTGGCATCAAAGGCCCCCTGAAAATTGTCCGCACCAACATAGTCTGTTTCAAGCCCCGGAAAATAACGGTCGAATAGCACAACCGGAATATTATTCTGCTGCAACTGCTTTACGGTATCTTCCAAACCATCGGAAGGTGTAATAATAAAACCATCTACCTGCCGATCGTAAAACATCTGGATTAACTCCTTCGCCTTTTCTACATCATTGTTGGTGCTACAATAAATAATACGGTAGCCCTGCTCATAGACCTTACTTTCGATCAGACGTGCTATATTCCCAAAAAAAGGATTGGAAATATCTTCGATAATCAAACCTAGAATCTTCGTCTTCCCTGTGCGGAGACTTTTTGCCAATTCGTTGGGCTTATAGCCAACCTTTTTGACATAGTCCAGAACCCGCTTAGTCAAAGCCTCACTAATACGCTTTTCTTTTGCCTTATCATTCAAAATAAAGGACACAGTAGTTACAGAAATCCCCAACGCCTTTGCGATATCACTGATCAGAATACGTTTCTTCATGTAGTAGTAGTAGGTTTGTTAAGTTTTTTATTACGAAGATTACTAAAGTAAAAAATTTAACGACAATTTACTAAAATAATAATAAAATTGCGCTAAAAGGTTTTATTTACTAATTTTAAGCAGTTTTCAAATACCCGAACAAAACCTATGACAGGAAATAAACTACTCAAAACAGTGTTGGGCACACTAATTTTGCCATTTTTTGCGCAAGCCCAGCAAAATCTTACACAATATGTCAACCCCTTTATTGGGTCAGCGGATCATGGTCACGTCTTTGTTGGTGCAAATGTACCTTTAGGTGCTGTCCAATTAGGGCCTACCCAAATTCCACAGATTTGGGACAAGTTCAACGGATGGGACTGGTGCAGTGGATACAATTACAAAAGCCAGGAAATTTTGGGTTTTACCCATACGCACCTGAGCGGAACAGGTATCGGTGACCTCAACGACCTCATGATCGTTCCAGCCAACGGAAAATTACAATTAACGCCAGCGGAATTCAATAAAATGAATACAGGTTATGGCTCTTCCTTCAAAAAGGAAAATGAGGTTGCCAAACCCGGATTCTATAGCGCTTATTTAGATGACTATCAGGTACAGGCCAACTTGACGGCAACCGAACGTGTTGGCTATCATCAATATCGTTATGAAAAAACAGACAATGCACATATTTTGGTCGACTTAGGTTACCATATCAATTGGGATAAACCGACAGACACCTACATCAAACAGGTTAACGACTCCACCTTTGTTGGTTATCGCTTTTCAACAGGATGGGCAACTGACCAAAAATTGTATTTTGCGATCAGAACTTCCCAGCCGATACAAAAAGTAAGATTTTTCGACGGTAAAGAAGAAAAATTAGGCCAAACAACATTTAAAGGACAGGCAATCAAAGCGGCTTTATTCTTTGATGCTGTTAAAAACAAAACCATCGAACTTAAAGTCGGTATTTCTCCCGTAAGCTCGACCAATGCCCTGAACAATATCAATGCAGAAATTCCAAACTGGAATTTTGAAAAAGTTAAGCAAGAAGCGGATCAACGTTGGAACAAAACCTTAAATAAGATTCAATTTGAAGCCGACAAAGATACGAAGACAATCTTTTATACCGCATTATACCATACCTACTTCGCTCCTACCATCTTCAACGATGCCAATGGCGATTATTTAGGAACTGACAAACAAGTATACGAGAAACAGGATTTTGTCAACCATACGGTATTTTCGCTTTGGGATACTTACCGTGGCCTTCATCCTTTGATGACGATCTTGGAGGACCGTAAAATCAACCAGGATTTTATCAAGACAATGTTGGCGATCTACCAACAACAAGGTAAATTGCCCATGTGGCACTTACAAGGTAATGAAACCAATACAATGGTTGGATTACCTGCGATTCCAGTCATTGCCGATGCCTTCTTAAAAGGGATCATTGACGAGAAAGATTATCCATTGGTCTGGGAGGCTGTTAAGACAACAGCCATGGGCAACGATCATGGCCTGAAATATGCACGTGAACTGACTTACATTCCGATCGACAGCATGCCGAATGAGTCTGTAGCATGGGCATTAGAGTATGCGATTGCCGACTTTGGTGCGTATAAAATTGCTGAAAAGCTAGGTAAAACAGAAGACGCTGCCTATTTCAAAAAACGCTACAAACTGTACGAGCAGTATTTTGACAAAGAAGTAGGTCATTTCGTCGGTAAAAAAGCCAATGGCGAGTTCCGCAGACCTTTCGACCCATTGATGGCCAAACACCGTGAGAATGATTATTGCGAAGGAAATGCATGGCAATATACCTGGTTAGTACCTCAAGATGTCAAAGGTCTGATCAATCTTTTCGGTGGCGAGGAGAAATTTTTGAAAAAACTGGATTATTTTACGACCATGTCATCGGATCTTGGTGGTGAAGCCTCTCCAGATATTTCAGGACTAATAGGCCAATATGCGCAAGGGAACGAGCCAAACCATCATATCCCTTACTTATATGCTTATGCTGGACAACCTTGGAAAGGTGCAGCTCTAGCCCGTAAGGCGATGACGGAGTTTTACACAAACAGTCCAGCTGGTCTATGTGGCAATGATGACGTCGGACAAATGAGTGCCTGGTATGTGTTCTCAGCAATGGGCTTTTATCCACTGAATGCAATGAGTGGTGTTTATGTCTTCGGATCACCGATGATGCAACATGCGAACATCAATTTACCAAATGGCAAAACGTTAGCAATCGATGTTAAAAATCAAGGTAAAGCAAATCAATACATTAAATCGATCAAATTGAATGGTAAACCTTATGCTAAGTCGTTCATTACACATGCACAGCTTTTAGAAGGTGGACAGATGGAAATCGAGATGAGTGCTACGCCAAACAAAAACTTTGGTAAAAACAAAGCCGATTGGCCTTCAAGCATTGACAATAATTAACTGAAATATTGTCAGTAAAACATTACTGGATTAATATTTGTTAATACCTTAATAACATATTTAAGGAGAAACAAAACATGGCAGATTACAAAAACATCAATATACAAGATATCCCCGATGGAGGTGATAATCCAAAAGACTTCTATGAAACTTTTAAAGAGCGCTTAGAAGACTTAGAAACATTTCCAAAGGACTACACGTATAAATTTATCTTACCAAAAGATCAGGACCACTTCAATCAGATCCAGCGCGTATTTGATGACACAGGTGCTCAGTTTGATTTCAAGGATTCCAAAACAGGTAAGTATACTTCAATTACGGTAAACTTGAACGTAAAAGACGCCGATCAGGTGATCTACTTCTACAAAGAAGTAGCGAAGATAAAAGGTGTTATCATGTTATAAAAGAACAAATCAGGCTGTCGAATTGACAGCCTGATTTGTTTTCTGATTTACATATTAGCTTAACTCCTCCCTATTTCAGCATAACGACATCAAGCCAATAATCGCCGCTAAATCTTTTACTAGCATAGTGCAGCTTGAATAGATTAACAGCAGCCTCCTCATTTAAAAAATCCAAAATGCGTTTGACGTCCCGTCGGGCAGCAAACTGTTTCCAGCTATTTTTTCGATCATAAAAAAAAGACATTTGTCCATCCATGCTATTCCAAGTCCCTCCCAGCGCATATAACTTCGTTTCACTAAACAGTATATTAAAATAGTCTTTATATACCGCGCAATCGAGCGTAATCTCTTTATTTTTATTAGCCATCCAGTCAAATCGATACGAACAATACATTGGATTCCCATAGTAAATACCAGGTTTATGGGGAATCTTGGCCTCCTCAAAAAATTCCTTAAGCAATTTCACTACTTCTGGCTCGCCATCGTATGCTAAGGGCACAGCACTAAGCTCACGATCCATATATAAGGTAAAAGAAGACAAATTGAGGCCCCAGCGTCCTTGATAATCCAATAAAAACTTGGACAAACGCTCCACAAGCGGTGCCATCCCACCTCTGAATGAGCCTTGCACGGAAAGTGCTTCAAATGGTCTCGCCTCGTTATATTTATAAGGGCTTTCATACACATCCATCACAAAGCGATTATATTCCCGATCAAAATTAATGTAAAGCTCGTCTGTCATTGAATCTCTGATAGCTTTATCCTTTAAGATTAACCTATTAAGAGGCCAAAATAAATCCTGTTTATAGGACCATAAAATGGCACGATCCAGTTTATAAAACTCATAACGCCCCTTGGCCAAGATCATATTATTTTTAGTTGCATAATGCTGTATAGTGGCAGATAGCTCCTGGAATTTATCCCCATAAGACCGCTGACCATACACGGTCACATGCATGAGGACAAACACCAAAATCTGACCAGGTTTAAACAGAAACAAACGAAGTATACTTTTCATAGGATAAAGATGCAGGTAAGCCTTATTTTCCATAAAAAAAGCCCGCTTAAAGCGAGCTTTTCATATCATTTGAAAGGAATAAACCTATTCTTGTCCAGCACCAGCTACAGGAGCTTCACCGGCAGGTTTATCCTGCTTTGGTTTGTCTTCTTTCGGAGGACGAGGCAATAACGCTTTACGCGAAAGCTTCATTTTACCTTGTTTGTCGATATCCAACAATTTAACCGTTACTTTATCACCTTCTTTGAAGATACCGTCCATTGTTTCAAGACGTTTCCAGTCGATTTCAGAGATGTGCAATAAACCATCTTTACCAGGCATGATTTCAACGAAAGCACCGAATGGCATAATTGATTTCACTTTACCTTCGTAAGTTTCACCAATCTCTGGTTTAGAAGCGATTGCTTTAATACGACCTACTGCATCATCAATAGCCGCTTTATTATCTGCGAATACTTGAACAACACCCTTGTTATCAACTTCTTCGATCGAAATTGTAGCACCGGTCTCACGTTGCATCTCTTGGATAATTTTACCACCTGGTCCGATTACAGCGCCAATAAATTCTTTATCGATCAACAATTGAACGATACGAGGTGCATGTGGTTTGTAATCTTCACGTGGAGCAGAAATTGTTTTCTTCATTTCACCTAAGATGTGTAAACGCGCTTCTTTTGCTTGATCCAAAGCTTGCGTCAACACTTCCCATTTCAAACCATTGATTTTTAAGTCCATTTGACAAGCAACGATACCTTTTTCTGTACCAGTTACTTTAAAGTCCATATCACCTAAATGATCTTCATCACCTAAGATATCCGATAAGATCGCATATTTACCTGTTTTCTCGTCAGAAATCAATCCCATGGCAATACCTGAAACTGGCGCTTTCAATTTCACACCGGCATCCAAAAGTGCTAATGTACCAGCACATACCGTAGCCATTGAAGAAGATCCATTTGATTCCAGGATATCAGAAACAACACGGATCGTATATGGATTTTCACTGTCTGCAGGAAGTACCTGTTTCAATGAACGCATAGCCAAGTTACCGTGACCAACTTCACGACGGCCAGGACCTCTATTAGGTCTTACCTCACCTGTAGAGAATGCAGGGAAGTTGTAGTGAAGAATAAATTTGTTATAACCGTTGATAAAAGCACCATCGATCATTTGCTCATCGTCTTTAGCACCTAAAGTAACCGATGTCAATGATTGTGTTTCACCACGTGTAAATACAGCCGAACCGTGTGCAGCAGGCAAGTAATCCACTTCAGACCAGATCGGACGTACAGTACGTACATCACGGCCATCTAAACGCATACCTTCATCCAAAACCAGGTTACGGACAGCATCATACTGAACATCGTGGAAATATTTTTTAAATAAGAATGCGGTATCATCATCCAATTCCTCTGGCATTGTTGCTCTGTACTCTTCCGCGATTTTTGCGAAGTTCTCAGAACGGTCATGTTTCGCAGAAGCAGATTTTGCAATAGCATAAACCTTATCGTAAGTAGCTGCAAAAATAGCATCTCTCAATTCAAGGTTTTCAGGCTCATGGTTATACTCACGCTTCACAGTTTTACCAACTAAGTTAGCCAGCTCTACTTGAGCAGCAACTTGTTTTTTGATAGCTTCATGAGCAAAAGCAATTGCTTCTACCATTTCAGCTTCAGAGATTTCTTTCGCTTCACCTTCAACCATACCGATATCTTGTGCAGAACCAGCAACAATAAACTCTAAAGTTGCATTTTCAAGCTCAGACAATTTTGGGTTGATCACTAACTGACCGTCAATTTTCGCAACACGAACTTCAGAAATTGGTCCATTGAAAGGAATATCAGAAACAGCAATAGCTGCAGAAGCAGCCAAGCCCGCTAAAGCATCAGGCATAATATCTTTATCTGCCGAAATCAAGCTGATTGCAACTTGTGTATCTGCGTGATAATTTTCAGGGAACAAAGGACGTAATGCACGATCTACCAAACGTGAGATCAATACCTCATAATCTGACAATCTAGCCTCACGACGTAAGAAACCTCCTGGAATACGGCCAGTTGCCGCATATTTTTCTTGATAATCTACAGAAAGGGGTAAAAAATCAACGCCAGATTTTGCTTCTTTAGCTGAAACAACTGTTGCAAGCAACATCGTATCACCTTGTTTTAATACTACAGCCCCATCAGCCTGTTTTGCCAATTTCCCTGTAGACAATTCGATCTGGGTGCCATTACCCATATCGATGGTCGTTTTAATTTCGTTGTAATTCATTTAATCTTGTTTGCGACATGCTTTTCATCTTGTTGGCAGCATGCCAATATTTTAAATACATTAGATTTCAGCACAAAGGTAAATTAAAATATTAAGATTAATGCAATTAACAGCAGGCTAAATCATCAAACCATCGGAATACGGCAGCAACCGCCTTAATCTGTCAAGCAATGAATCGCTTGAAGCCTTCACAAGTTCTCTTATTTCTCGAAAAAGGCTTCCAAAGGCTTATCAATTATAACGAGGAATCTAGCCTATCGCGTAGTATAAAACAATATAAGACAAGTATAAAACATGGCTATCATTTTCGGAGATTCCTCGGTGCTTCTTCGGTACTTGTTCGGAGCTTGTTCGGTACTTCTTCGGTTGGAAGCGAAGAAACAGCGAGCAAGCTCCGAGGAAAAAGCGATTAAATAAGGATTAAATGATGAAACTGAAGTAAGGGACAAGTAGGCCAATCTCGTCCGCTAACCTCAGGAAGTCTTGAACAACTGCAAAAGCCATGACGAACAGAAAACCACCATGCTGAGGCGAAAAGTCCAATAACAATTCGGGCACGATAAACACAACAAAAAAAGCCATCCAAAAATTGGATGGCTTTCTTAACACCTTTGTATTAAAGCTTATTTGATAATATCACGTAAACCTAGACCTTTAATGATCGCACGGTAACGGTTGATATCTTTTTTGTAAAGATAAGCTAATAATGAACGACGTTTACCTACTAACATTTGTAGGGCACGTTGTGTACCGAAATCTTTTCTGTTTTTTTTCAAGTGCTCAGTTAAGTGAGCAATTCTCTTAGTGAATAAAGCAACTTGACCTTCAGTAGATCCTGTGTTTGTAGCTGATCCAGCAAATTCTGCGAAGATATCAGCTTTGTACTCTTTACTTAAATACATTTCCTGAATAATATTAAAGCGTTAAAAATTTTATTAATTGGCTGCAAAGATAGCAAAAATCTTCGGTTGCCAAAATAATTTAATAAGCAAAGGTTCAGCTACTACTAAACCTTTACGTAGATTTTCTTCTTGTCCAACCAATAGCAGATTACCCACATCAACGTTAAGAAACATAGCGAATAAACAAAAGAACCAACTTCTGGTATCCCAGGCACTTTCGCGCAAACATATTTATAAAACCAGGCAAAAGCGTCGAGGTATTTTTGTGTACCATCCTCTTTTACGCCATCAGGAATGCGGAACAACCCCAAAAAGCGTGGTAGAACACCGCTCAAGACAAAGATGAATAACGGATTTTTACCAAAAACATCAAAAAACTGTGTCAATTTATTTTTCACCCCCTGCACTTCAATAAACCAGATCATACCACCTAGTGTCATGGTTGCCAAACCTGTTGTATAGAGCACATAGGAACTCGTCCATATTTTTTTATTGATCGGAAAACCCAAGGCCCATATCCAAGCCAATACGACCAAAATAAATCCGGTCACAAACATTCCCGCCAGCAATTTAAAATGAGGCTCACTTGAGGCCGGCACTTTCGTCCACAGCCAATCCACCTGACCTTGCTTTTTAATAAATACACCAACTAAATAGCCAAAGACGACCTGAACAATTGTCGGCAAGGTACTCATCAACCCTTCAGGATCAAATGGCACCCCCTCCCCTTTGTAAACATGCGGCAACCCTAGGATTGCTATATCATACTTTGTACCGAACCAGCCCTCCAAGCTATAGGGATCTGCTCCTCCGGCTATTGCACAGATTGCCCAATATAACAACAGTATGATTGCCGAGATCCAGATAATCGTTTTTTCTTTAAAATAATAAGCTAAAATCGAAGCAAAACAATAAGCAACTGCGATGCGTTGGAGTACACCAAAAATCCGAATTCCCCGGCTCGGATCCGTTCCGTCCACCCATTGTTTAAAAACCAGCTCCGCACCATCCCATTTCACAAAAGGCCACCAATTGATGAAAAGTCCAATCGCAAAAATCAAGATCGTCCGTTTAATTACTTTTTGCCAAAATACTGCAGGTCCTGCCTCCTGTAAACGAGGTATAACAAAAGACATGGCATTACCTACTGCGAAAAGAAAAAAAGGAAAAACCAGGTCTGTAGGTGAACATCCATGCCATTCTGCATGTTTTAGCGGCGCAAACATATGAGCCCATGTACCCGGATTATTCACCATAATCATCAGTGCCACAGTAGCTCCACGAAATACATCCAAGGAGTAATAGCGTTGTTTCATAATCAGATTGTATAATTAAAAGGTAAATATAACGTATTTGCCCTTCATTTTTATGCGCAGTCCACAATTTAATGGCATAAACAGGAAGGTCAGACGACAAGATTGTTACAATAACAAACGTTTGCATGGGCTTATTAGTCAGAAAAGGGATACTTTTTAAACAATTTTAAAAAGTATTTTGAACTTACTTTTTTTTTAATATATCTTTAACAAAAGTTTAACCAACTTTATGAATTGTACCAAATACCAATGGAAAAAGATATACTGAAGAACCTATATTTTGATTCAACCCTGTCCATAGCAGAGTTGGTAAAAAAGCTTTCGAAAAGTACGCCATCCATTACCAAGGTGATCAATCGTCTTTTGGAAGAAAAGATCATTGTTGAATGTGGATTTGCCGAATCTACTGGCGGAAGACGACCTATTCAATTTGCGCTCAACCCGTCCTTGGATTTTTATATATTAACGATCTCTTGTGACCAGCATTTTTCGACATGCACAATTACCGATTTAACTCAAAAGACAATATTAGAGCATAGGGATATACCGTTAGACTTAAATTCCGAAGAGTCTTCAGAGCTCCTTTTATCCGAAATTGACCGAATTTTAGCATCTTCAACGATTTCATTAGATCGGATTATAGGTATTGGAATTAGTATGCCTGGTTTTGTTAATTCAGAATTGGGCGTCAATGAATCCTATATCAATACGCATCCTTTGTATGAAATAAAAAGCAGGATTGAAAAAAAATATAAACTGACAACAATCATAGAGAATGATTCTCGCTGCATAGCCATTGCAGAGAAAGAATTTGGGGCTGCGAAATACATTGAGCACTCACTTATTATTAATCTAAACTGGGGAGTTGGATTAGGAATTATCATTAATGGAACTGTTTTTAAGGGCGAATCAGGTTTTGCTGGAGAATTTAGCCACATCCCTCTTTCCGACAACAACACCTTATGCTCCTGTGGTAAACGGGGATGCCTTGAAGTTGAAGCATCATTGGATGCTGCCATTCGAAGTACGGAGAACGATATTCAAAACAATGAGTATTCGATTTATAGTACGTTTGTAAAGAGTAATCTAAACAAAATCGATGCACTGATCGAAGCGACTCATGTTGGAGACCAAATTGCGATTAACAATATCGGAAAAATAGGTTACATGCTCGGCAAAGGCATATCAACGCTCATCCATATTCTTAATCCAAAACAAATCATTGTCAGCGGAAGAGGTGCAGAACTGGGGAGAATTCTGAATCCTCAAATACAAATTGCCATTAATGAATTTTGCATCCCTGAAATTGCAAAAACAACACAGATTCAAATGTCAGAATTGAACAAACATGCTCAAATAAAGGGTACTGCAGCTATCGTCGTGGAAAACCATATCAACAGAATCCTAACTAAATAATTATTTATAAATTAAACACTTAAAGATGAGTCTATTCTACAAAAAAACAGCTGGATTAGCTTTGTGCACACTTTTCAGTGCAACATCGCTATTTGCACAGCAAGGCATTTCTGGAACAGTTTCAGATGCCAAGGGGCCAATTGCAGGTGCTACTATTTCCGTAAAGGGAACAAATAGAGCTACCCAGTCGACTGCAAGTGGGGCATTTAATATACAAGCTGCACAAGGCGAAACATTACGTATTTCACTAATAGGCTATAAACCTCAGGAAATCGTGGTTGGAACAACTAAAACGATTAACGTATCCTTAACAAGCGATGAATCAACTTTGGGAGAAGTGGTCGTCACAGCAATGGGAGTTAAACGTGAAAAAAGAAGTCTTGGTTATTCATTTCAAGATATACAAGGTACTGCATTGACGGATGCCAGAGAAAACAACATAGCCAATGCACTAGCGGGCAAGGTTTCCAGTCTTCAGGTTGTTAAAGGTTCAAACGGACCTTCATCATCTTCGAAAATTATTCTTCGCGGATTCAATTCCATTACCGGAGACAACCAACCGTTAATTGTTGTCGATGGGGTGCCGATGGATAATTTTGCCGGCGCTAAAAACAATGATTTTTGGAATCCGTCAGCAGATATGGGAAGTGGGTTAGGAGACTTAAATCCGGAAGATATCGAGAGCATGTCTGTCTTGAAAGGCGGTGCTGCTTCTGCGCTTTATGGATCACGTGCCTCTAATGGGGTTATTTTAATTACAACCAAAAGCGGTAAAGCAAAAGATGGCGTAGGAATTTCCTATTCAACCATTACGGGAATCGAAAATATCTTTATGACGCCAAAATTACAGAGTGACTTCTCTCAGGGGGATGGCGGTGTCTACGGTAAATTAGCCACAGGATCTTGGGGAGAAAAAATAACTGGGCAGGAAGTTGAGTTATGGAATGGTACGAAAACAAATTTAAAGGCCTACGATAATATCGGTAATTTCTTTAAAACAGGATTCAATACCACCCAAAACATCAATTTTCAACAGGCTGTTTCCGATAAAGTCAATGTATATTCATCAGCGACTTATTTGCATGATAACAGCAAATCTCCCGGCCAAAAACTAAACCGCCTAAATTTAATTAATAGAGTAAATGCCAAATTTGGTCAGCGCAATCAGTGGACTACCGACGTAAAGGTACAATACATGCGCAATATGGCCTATAATCGTGCAGTTGGTGGTGTGAATGGTGGTAATTATTATTCACAGTTGTTAACTTTCCCAAGAAGTTTGGACATTACGCAATTTAAACCTGGAATGGATGAATTGGGTGTGAAACAAAGTTGGTATTTGGAAGATTCAGGAATTAACCCATATTGGGCGGCCAACAATAAATTAAGCCGTGATACCCGTGATCGTTATTTGATGAACGCTACTGTAAAGTATGATTTTAATGACTGGTTAAGTGCTGATGTACGTGTGGGTTCTGATAACTATTCGACAAAATACGAAGATAAAACATATACCGGATCTCATATAAACAATTCGTATGGTACAGGTACAGACAAGTTTTATGAGAACAATTATATCGCAAGTTTACAGGCAAGAAAAGACAATCTATTCGGTAAATGGGGTGGTAGTGCCGCAATTTATGGACAGATCATGGACCGTAGCCGTACTTCCTTAAGCGCTAGTGCGGGCAATTTAAGGGTACCTAATCTATTTACCATTGGTAACAATATTGGCAATCCTGGTATTACTGAAAGTATCAATAGAAAACAGATTAATTCGATTTATGGTAACATTGACATCAATTATGATAATATTTGGTATGTTAGTTTCACAGGAAGAAATGACTGGACATCGACTTTACACCCAAATCATAACAGTTATTTTTACCCTTCTGTAAGCACCTCATTTGTACTCTCCGACCTGATCAATAAATCTGGAAGTATGCCTTCTTGGTTCAACTTTGCAAAGGTGAGAGCATCTTATGCAAGAACAGGTCGCGACATGGACGCATACCAATTATATAATATATCATTGGTAATGACCCTAATAATAATACAACTGCATCCAAACGAGATGTTCTTTATGATGAGAACGTAGTTAATGAACTTCAAAAATCAATTGAAGTAGGTTTAGAGACTAAATTTTTCAACAATCGAGTTGGTTTGGATTTAACATATTATAAAAACAACTCAACAAATCAATTGATTGATATCCCAATGAACAATCTATCTGGATACAGAGCTTTCAAAGCCAATGCAGGTAATATTCTTAACGAGGGATTTGAAATCACATTAAACGCCGATGTAATAAGAAAAGAGAATTTTAGATGGAATCTAAATGCCAATGTTTCTCGCAATTTCAATAAAATTCTTGAATTACACCCTGAATCCAAACGAATGACATTGGGCGGCTATGACAATTTCGCAATATATGCAGCTGAAAATCAAAGATATGGCGCTATATTCGGAACAAAATTCCTACGTGTTGAAGATGCAAACAGCCCTTATAATGGACAACTTATTCTAAGCGGTACAGGTTTACCACAAGCGAAATCTAATGAAGCAGAGCTTCTGGGTGATCAGACTGCACGTGCCCTTGCTGGTATCACCAACTCTTTCACTTTTAAAAACTTCGGATTAAGCTTTCAAATCGATGGCAGATTTGGCGGAAAATTCTTCTCAGGAACACAGCGCGCACTACAAGCTAGCGGTTCTTCTGCCGAAACAGTTGTTAACGGAAGTCGGGATAATTTTGTTGTTGATGGAGTTATCCTAAAAAATGGTGCATACGAAAAAAGTACAGTCGCAGTTACGCCACAAGATTACTGGACAACCGTATCTGGAGCTAGTGGCAACTTAGGTATTACTGAACAAAATTTATACAATGCAACCAATGTTAGGATTAGAAATTTGCAATTAAATTACTCTATCCCTAAAAGCGTTTTGAAATCATCCATTGTTAAAAATGCAAAAGTAGGGGTATCGGTCAATAATTTAGCCATGCTAAAGAGTTATGCAAATGGTGTAGATCCTGAATCTACCTATGCAATGAGCTCAAATGCTGTAGGATTTGAAAATCTATCTTTTCCGACATCTCGTTCTTATTTCTTAAACCTATCTATTGGCTTCTAATCTGAATTATCATGAAAAATACACTATCAAAAATAGCGCTGGCAATATTATTAGTAAGCACAGCCACCTCCTGTACAAAACTAGAGGATATCAATATAGATCAAACTGCTGCAAATGACCAGCAAGTTAAACCAGAATATTTTTTAAACAACTCTATTATTGGAGCTCAGCAAGATCCCGGATTGGCCGAACGTTTATTTATTTATTCGTGGAAAACCGCTGCCCACCAGCAATATTTTAACTTTATCAATATCGGGCAGCAAAGTGATGACTATAATTCCTTGTACTGGTCAAGTATCTCAGGCTGGTTGAATAACGCTAACGCAACCATCGAAATTGCAGAGAAGAAAACTCAAAATGGCACGGCTGCTGTTTACAACCAAAATATGATACAGGTTGCCAGAATATGGCGAGCATACTTGTTAAGTGAGTTAAGTGACAATTTTGGCCCAATACCTACCAAAGGATTTCAAGGAGTCAATCCTGAATTTGATGCTGTCAAAGACGTTTATTATTATCTGTTGACTGAATTAAAAGATGCTCAATCGAAAATCGATCCAGCTGTCAGCAATTCGGGTATTGAAAACTATGATGCCGCTTACGGTTTCAAATGGGACAATTGGATCCGCTATGCGAACTCAATGCGTATGCGTTTGGCAATGCGCTTATCAGAGGTTGATGCAACGAAAGCAAAAACCGAATTTGAGGATGCTGTTAAAACGAATAAATACATTGAAACAGCTGCACAAAACTTCGGCGTACAGGAAAAAGACGGTTGGGATCCACTAACGGGTGTAATGAGCCGTTCATGGAATACACAACTACTATCTGCTACATTAAACAATATATTTATTGGATTGGGTGGCATCAAAACTGCTGATCAGTTTACAGAAACCGAAGTTTTAAGCAAAATCAAGAACGAAGACGATTTTGGTATCCGTTATCTGGATAACTTCTCGACTATGTCAAATGACCCAAGCCAAGGTTATTACTTAGATGGGATTCCAAATAAAATGGATCCAAGAGCATACAAAGCTTTCTTTATTCCAGGTCATACATCCGACCCACAATATTGGACCGATGCTAGCAATCAGGATGCCCAAATCAAAAAACCAGACGGCACTACATTGAATTTTAAAACTTCATACACATGGAATGCGTTTACGTCAGGTACATGGGGAGCTAAATCGTCAAATATGGTGCTTAGAGCACAAAATGGTCGTATTCCAGGCATGATCAAAAAGTTCAGAACAAGCACACAAAAACGTTTATTCTTCGCTTCATGGGAAAGTTATTTTTTGATTGCCGAAGCGGCTTTGAGAGGTTGGAGCACTCCTATATCTGACAAAGTTGCCTATGAAAAAGGTATTTCAGAAAACTTTAACTACTGGGAAGTATCATCTTACCTCGGTCAATACTTAGCATCAGAAAACTACAACCGTGTGGGAACTTCAGTAAAATATGATCATACAACGGAGCCTGCTGCGACCTTCACTGTCAAGTACAAAGACGGTTATACTAATGCTACAGGAACTGCCGCAATCAAGTATCCTGAAAATACGATCTATAAAAATGGAGCAATCAAGAACGATAAGTTGACAAAAATTATCACGCAAAAATATATTGCCTCATTTCCATACTTATGCCTTGAGGCATGGAATGACCAACGTCGTTTAGGCCTTCCTTTCTTTGAAAATCCTGCTGTCGAAACGGCCATCGCAACAATGCCACAATTGACAAGTGCAAATTACACAAAAAACCAAGTAGATTTCTTTCCACAAAGAACGAGCTATCCTTCATCATTTAGAAATGCTGATCAGGCAAATTATGATAAAGCGGTATCCTTATTAGGTGGATCAGATGGCGTATTTACACCCCTATGGTGGGCTAAACAAAAATAATTTTTTTATAACACTAGAAAAGCCGGCCTTGAGCCGGCTTTTCTAGTTTATAACAATATTGATCAGTATATTTGTTACAATTACACTTATTATTAATTCAAAAGAAGCATCCAATTCCCTTAAAAATAAAGAATCTATCAAATTCTTTTTAAATTTTTTAAAAAGAATTTGGAACTTAAAATAAAGTATCTATATCTTTATATATAAACTAAAAACAAACACAGAAAAACTCAATTGCCGCACACCTAAATTAAGTAGAGCAATTGAGCTAAAAACCAACTACCAATGATATTAAAAAAGTATAATATCATTATTGAAAACATTAAAAACCAAATGATTACTCATTAATGAAGCTTAAGTAGAAATGGTCCTAGAGATTTTAAGGAATTTGTATTATCGGCCTATGCAACCGATTGCAGACATCGCGAACTCACTTTCACGAAGTATACCTTCTGTCACCAAACAAATCAACGAACTTCTTTCAAAGAATATCGTAGTTGAGAAAGGTTATGCTGCATCGACAGGCGGAAGAAAGGCTATGCAGTATATGATTAATGAAGATTTAAGCTATACAATCGCCAGCCTATCTATCGATCAATTCTATACAGCAATTACCTTATCAAACCTTAAAGGGGATATTATCTCATCGCTAGAAAATCTTCCGGTTGATCTTCGAGATTCTGATGCAGCAAACGTACTATTAAAAACCGTAGATCGCTTTTTTTCTACAAATAATATTGATTTAAAACAGGTTATCGGCATAGGGATTAGCATGCCGGGCTTTGTCAATTCAGAAACAGGGTTAAATGAATCCTACAACAGTGATTCCCCCTTATATAATATAAAGGAACTCATCGAACAAAAGTTTAACGTGCCTGCAGTAATTGACAACGATTCACGCTGTGTCGCCTGGGCTGAGAAAAAATTTGGAAATGCACAAGATTCCTCGCACTCCCTTGTCATTAATCTTAATTGGGGAGTAGGTTTGGGTATTCTTATTAATGACGACATCTTTAAAGGAACTTCTGGTTTTGCCGGTGAGTTCAGCCACATCCCTCTTTCAGACGAATTAACACTATGCTCTTGCGGTAAGAGAGGGTGCTTAGAAGTGGAAGCTTCTGTGAGCGCTGCCATCCGAAATATTGAAAAGGATATAAAGAACGGCGAATACTCTATATATGAAAAACTTGTAGAAGAATATGACAACAAAGCTGAAGCTCTTATTGAATCCGTTCACATTGGTGATCAGATAGCCATCAATAATATCGGAAAAATTGGGTACTTATTAGGTAAAGGAATATCAACGTTGATACATATTCTCAATCCGAACAAAATTATCATCAGTGGTCGTGGAGCGGAAATCGGTTATATCCTTGCGCCTCATATCCAAGTTGCAGTAAATGAATACAGCATTCCTAAAATATCGAAGAAAACAAGCATTGAGATCTCCGACCTGCACAAAAGAGCGCAGCAACTCGGCACAACAGCATTAGTCATAGAAAAATACATCACAAACATTATTAACTAACGTTTTACACAAATACCTAAAACATGAGTCTATTTTACAAAAAAACTGCAGGATTAGCGTTATGTACACTATTTAGTGCTACATCACTCTACGCGCAGCAAAGCATTACTGGAACAGTTTCAGATGCTAATGGACCTATTTCTGGCGCTACGGTTACCGTAAAAGGGACAACTAGAGGCACACAAACAGCAGCAAACGGGTCATTTACACTACAAGCTTCTAAAGGAGAGACATTACGAATATCCATTATTGGATACAAATCACAAGATATCGCAGTTGGCTCGACTAAAACGATTAATGTAACCTTAACTTCTGATGCCTCTGCACTGGATGAAGTTGTCGTCACAGCGATGGGTATCAAACGGGATTCCAAAGCACTAGGATATGCAGTAAGCACGATCAAAGCGGAAGAACTTACCAAAGCAGGAAATACCAACTTTGGTTCTGCGCTATATGGTAAAGTTGCCGGTCTAAAAATTACAACTGCACCAGGTGGAGCTTCCAGTGCCGTAAACGTTCAAATCCGGGGTATTAACTCCCTAAATTATCAACGTCAACCGCTCTATGTTGTAGATGGTGTCATCATCCGTAATGATGAACAATACGGAACTAAAGGAGCCAATAACAACAACTATTGGGATGATCAACGTATCCGTGGTAATGGTATGTTAGATATTAATCCCGCGGATATTGAAAGTATGTCTGTATTAAAAGGATCTGCAGCAAGTGCGTTGTACGGATCAGATGCGGCAAGTGGTGTTATCGTAATTACAACAAAAAAAGGGATTAAAGGCCGAGGATTAGGCATTGATTTTAATTACAATGGTTCTATCGAACGTGCCGCATTTTTACCAAAATTCCAAAATATCTATGGACCTGGTTATGATGCAGCGACCAATCTCGCGAATGGTGCTACCGAAGAGGGATGGATCGCTGATGCGAATTCACCATCAGGAAGACGTCCATACTTTCGTTCATATGGTAACTTTGGTCCAAAATTTACTGGCGAAGAGGTAAGCTGGTGGGATGGTACGACCAAGAAATACGAAGCGCGCGAAAACAACTTTAAAGATATCTTCGATACTGGTTATAATTCGAACATTAACTTTGCGATTTCCAATCAAACAGACAAAGTCAACTATCGTCTGAGCGGTACGCGCATGGATTACAAAAGTACCAGTCCAGGTTCAAAACAAAGCAGAAATACCTTCAACCTAAATAGTACGGTGAAGATGCATGAGAAATTATCATTGGATCTCGTAGCGAACTATACAAACACAAAAACACATAATCGTTCGGCATTACTCGGACAAGTCCTAGGATCCTATGGAGGTTTCTTTAGCCGTACGGAAGATATGTCTGTATTAAAAGAAAAATATCAAACTTCCGATGGGTACAAGTATTCGGCCTTCGGTACGGGACGCGACGAAGATTTCAAATATACCATTCGACCATACAATTTGTTGGATTATTTCTGGTCCCAATATAAAAACAGTTATGACGAAACAGAAAACCGTTTATTAACGAGTGCTACCTTAAATTGGGAAGTCGTAAATCACCTTAAATTGAGAGGCCGTATCGGTAATGATTTCACTTCAGCTGCTATTACAAACAAACAATATAACGAGTATGCAACCCGTTATAATTCCACAACCAACAGCTCAGGAGGATTCAGTACATCAAAGGGACTGTACTCTATATTGTATGGTGATGTATTAGCAACTTATGCCAACAAAATAAATAGCGATTGGGATTACAGTGTAAGTGCTGGTTTCCAATCTAGGGAAGAGAATTATGACGATCAATCGTCTACTACACAAAGCGGACTCGTAAAAGAGAACTGGTTTAGTATCAGCAATAGCTATGCACCAGCAACCACAACAAATGAGCGTAAGAAAAAAATAAAATATGCCTATTTCGGGATGGCCAATATTGGTTATAAGGGATTTGCTTATTTAGATGGTACATATCGCTCGGAATATTCCTCAACCATGCCTCCTGGCAACAACAACTACAAATACGGTTCAGTTAGCGGAAGTTTTATTTTTAGTGATGCTTTGGGGCTAAAGTCTGAAAAATTCAACTTTGGCAAATTGCGTGTTTCTTACGGTATTGTCGGAAATGATGCTGGAATTTATGTCGCAAATGTGGCGAACAGTCAAAATGCAATTGGTACAATCAATGGGTCAGTACCTTCTTTGACTTACAGCGGTAGCTATGGAAATTTAGAGCTAATGCCAGAAATGAAATATGAATGGGAATATGGTTTAGAATTGAAATTCCTAAAAAACAGATTAGGGTTAGATATCAGCTACTATGACAACTACATTGACGATCAAATTTTAAATCTAACAACTGAAGCATCTGCGGGTGCAACTTCCCAATGGACAAATGTGGGTCGTATCTCCAATAATGGTCTCGAAGTGTCATTAACAGCAACACCTATCCAACATGAGAATTTTAGCTGGAATACCCGTCTAAACTATTCATTCAATAGAACAATGGTGGATAAATTAAATACTGGCGGAGACGAGTTAGTTTTTTATAGTGCGGATGAGAATTCCTTAAAAGTCGTGGCCGAAGTCGGCAAGAAATTAGGGAATATTTACGCCTATGATATAGCTAAAGATGAACAGGGGAATAATTTAATTTCCGATGAAGGTTATTATGTCATTGATAAAACAAAGTACAAATATGTAGGAAATATATTACCAAAAGCAATTGGTGGTATGACCAATACATTCAACTATAAGAACTTTTCATTGGATTTCACGGTAGATTATCGTCTCGGTGGTAAAATGGTGTCTGAAAATCAAAAATACGCCATGGGAACTGGTGCGTATGAAAATACTTTGGAATACAGAGAAACGGGTGTTACCTTGGATGGTGTAAATGAGAAAACCGGAGCTAAAAATAATGTACACCTAAGCGCAGCAGAATATTACATGAATACCTTTGCTTGGGGAGCGGATTCATGGACCGAGAAAGGCGCGGTATATGATAACTCTTTTGTCAAAATGCGGGAACTATCCGTTAGTTACCGAATTCCATCTTCTGTAACACAAAAGCTCAAATTAAATAATGTAAGAGTATCCTTATTGGGCCGAAATCTATTTTACTTCTACAGAACTCTTAAAAATATTGACCCAGAATCACCAGTTGGAAACCAATGGTGGTCACAAGGGGTAGATGTTGGTTCTAATACTGCAACAAGAAGTTTTGGATTTTCATTGAATGCTAATTTTTAACCGTAATTAATCATGAATAAATCATTTTATATATTATTATTTTTAACGCTATCGACCCTTGGATTTACAGGATGTAAATCTGAATTGGAAGATGCGTTTAACAATCCGGATCAAACCACTGAGGCAAGTATTCCCGGCTTTTTCACCGATTTGTTAAATAACGATCGGGTTCGCCCATCGTATTGGCATTACAGAACATTTATTCTATCAAATCAAGCGATATATACGCAAACTGCTTCTTTTATTCCAAACAATACAATGTACCAGCCGAATGATAGTTATTCCTATGGCTATTGGACAGATTTCTATGCTCCCGGTGTACTTGGCGTTTACCGAAAAATGGAAGCTGCTTACGCGGAATTAACACCAGAAAATCAAGCGAAAGAAGAAATTTTCCTTCAGGCTGGTAAAGTGGTCATGTACGATGAAGCATCAAAACTCATCGACAATTATGGTGATATTCCTTTTTCAGAAGCAGGGAGTTTACCGTTAACGAGCATTGCGAAAAAAGCGAAATTCGATGACCAAAAAGAGTTATACTATTCTTTTATAGATGATCTAAAAGCAATCAATACGTATTTTAGTGAAACTGCTACAACAGGTGATTTTTCAAAATTTGACATTCTAAATAGCGGTGGTATTGACAAATGGAGACGTTATGCCAACTCTTTGCGTTTACGTTTATTAATGCGCATCTCCAATGTCGATGAAAGTAAAGCTAAAACAGAAGTTTTAGAAATGTTGAATAATCCCAGCACATACCCATTAGTAGATGGTTCTGCAAATGCAAACTACCTTCCGGGAACTACGGATATTTTGCTTCAACCATTAACAACGTACACAGGTACGTTGCGTCAAGCGTTAACAGAAGGAAATAATCAATACGCAACGGATTACATGTTAAATAAAACAATGAAACCCGCAAATGACCCACGTATTCCTGTATTTTACGATAAATTTGGTGTTACAAAAGATGGTGTATTTACCCCAAATAAGGAGTATAATGCGATGCCAATTACCTTCACTGAAAATGACATTTTAACAAATTATCAAAAATATGCGGTGTTGGATTCTGCAACATTCTTTGATAATGCAAAACTACCGGGCATTGTTGCAACAGCATCTGAGACTAACTTTGCTAAAGCAGAAGCTTACTTAAGATGGGGAAGTGATACAGACGCAAAAGCAGCTTATGATCTAGCGCTTAAACAGTCCGTTACGTTCTATTATTACCTGAATAATTTAAATACATCAGGTCTGAAAACAGAAACAAAACCTACTGATGCTGTAATCGCTGATTTTGTTGACAATTCAACAGCGAAATATACCGGAACTTCAACAGCAAAATTAGAACTGATCTTGACCCAAAAATGGCTTCATTACGGATTCTTACAGGCGCAACATGCTTGGTCTGAATATAGGAGAACTGGTTATCCAAAAATTACGGTCTTAACAGCTGGAGCTGCAAATTATTCTACGCTTCCATTAAGATTTTTATATCCTACTGGAGAGATTTCCGTTAACTCCGAAAATTACGAAGCTGTTCGTTCAAAAGATACTAGAACAACCAAACTTTTCTGGGACGTTAATTAAGGCATACACTACATCTATCTATAAGAAGGCCACCTTAGGTGGCCTTCTTTTTATCATTTTCATTATCTTTATCCATGCAAAAATTAAAAACCATTATATCCACTGCGCTGATCGCTTCAAGCGCAACACTAGCGTTTGGCCAGGCACATAACGTATCTAATGGCTATCAAAAACCGACAGATCCCTTAGTAATTGAAAATCTCGAACAATGGCAAGATATGAAGTTTGGTCTTTTCATGCACTGGGGTACCTATAGTCAATGGGGAATCGTTGAAAGCTGGAGTATCTGTCCTGAAGATGAAGGCTGGACCCAACGCAAACCCGAACATGGTAAAACTTATTTTGAATACCTCAAGAACTACGAAAATCTACAGACCACCTTTAATCCTACGGATTTCAATCCACAAAAATGGGCCGATGCCGCAAAAGCTGCCGGCATGAAATATGTCGTCTTTACAACAAAACATCACGATGGATTTGCCATGTTCGATACCAAAGAATCGGATTATAAAATTACATCCTCCAAAACGCCATTTTCCACAAACCCAAAGGCAAATGTGACCAAAGAAATCTTCAATACCTTCCGCAATGACGGTTTTAAAATTGGGGCTTATTTCTCCAAACCGGACTGGCACTCCGATTACTACTGGTGGTCATACTTTCCGCCAAAAGACAGAAATGTAAATTATGACCCTAAAAAATATCCGGATCGTTGGCAAAAATTCAAAGACTTTACCTACAATCAAATCAACGAGCTGACCTCAGCATATGGCAAAGTCGACATTCTTTGGTTGGATGGTGGTCAGGTGCGCCCCTTAGAAACCGTTGACAAATCTGTTGACTGGCAACAGACAATCAAAATGGATCAGAATATTGACATGGACCGCATTGGGGGCATGGCAAGGAAAAATCAACCCGGCATTATCGTTGTCGACCGTACAGTACCTGGAAACTGGGAAAATTATGTCACGCCTGAACAAGCGATTCCTGAACATCCCTTGGATATTCCATGGGAAAGTTGTATCACCATGGGAAATTCGTTCAGCTATGTGCCCAACGACCAATACAAACCGACCAAAAAGATTGTTGAAACATTGGTGAAAATTATTTCCCGCGGTGGAAACTACCTATTGAACATAGCCCCTGGCCCAACAGGAGATTATGACCAGGCAGCATACGATCGCTTGAACGAACTGGCAGCCTGGATGAAAATCAATCAAACTGCAGTGTTTGCAACACGTACGATTGCTCCATATCACCAAGGTGACTATTACTACACTAGAAGCAAAGACAGTAAAGTGGTCAATGTATTCCATCTTTCTGAAGGTGATACTTACCAGCAGCCAAATGAATACGTCTTTCAAGTACCTGATAATTTTAGCGTAAAGAAAATCGCTATTTTGGGTCATAAAGGTAAATTAGACTGGTCTCAACGTGGTAACCAAATTACCTTGAGAAGCCCTAGTACACGATTTAGTTATGCGACTGCAATTCAATTACAAAGCAAATAATATAAAATTCCGTTGGATATAATCTAACGGAATTTTATCATTTAACAAGGTCATTGTTTACCGATCACCGCCTGAACATCTCAATATTCCCAAAGCCTCTGCTCAGGAATAAGAAAATAAGTCATCAACAAACTATGGGGTTTTTAGAACCTTAAATTCCAATGAAAAAAATCAACCTATTTCCACTATTTATCCTTTTTTTTCTATCCTCGTGTGCAACGTATAAACCTCAGATCCTGGTATCAGAGCAAATTTTTAAAACAGGCCAGGTTCCATTCCAACAATGCCATGCTTCCACGATTCAAGTCATCGGAAAAGACAGTTTATTGGCAGCCTGGTTTGGTGGTACACATGAATCTAACCCCGATGTTGTCATATGGAGTTCACTGTATAGCCATGGACAATGGCAGCGTCCTGTACAGATTGCAGACGGTATCCTTGGTGACAACCGCTTTCCAACATGGAATCCTGTCTTCTATCAATACCCGCACAGTGACACCCTATCTTTGTATTATAAAATAGGGCCCAATCCCAGAGAATGGAAAGGCTATGTCAAACATTCACTGGATAAAGGAACGACCTGGTCTGCAGAGCAGCAGTTGCCTGAAGGTATTTTGGGGCCCATCAAGAATAAACCGCTCACCTTGACAAACGGACTGCTTCTCTCCCCTTCCAGCACGGAGTCCAAAGAAGAAATCTGGAAAGCACACCTGGAAATCAGCCGCGATCATGGCCGCTCCTGGTCCGTCAGCGCAATACGCCCCGATACCAGTATCCAGGTTATTCAGCCAAGTGTGATCCAACATACAGATGGACGCATTCAGGTGCTCTGTCGAAGTAAAGAAAATAAAGTGATGGCAGCATTCTCAGCAGATGAAGGCCTTACCTGGGGCCCCTGGCAAGCCACAAACCTGCTCAATCCCAATTCTGCCACAGACGCCATCCGTTTAAATAATGGTTTATTTATGATCGTCTTCAATCCGGCTATCGCTGGCAACGACTGGTGGGAAGGACGCACAAAACTGC
This sequence comes from Sphingobacterium sp. HSC-15S19, assembly GCF_050433745.1. NCBI lineage: Bacteria > Pseudomonadati > Bacteroidota > Sphingobacteriia > Sphingobacteriales > Sphingobacteriaceae > Sphingobacterium > Sphingobacterium sp. HSC-15S19. The sequence goes on along the minus strand of NZ_JBNPWQ010000005.1, from coordinate 113,047 downwards.
ATGTTGCCATATCAAAGGATGGCTTACAGTGGAAAGATGTCCTAACCCTTGAAGATGGGGTAAAGAACGATGAGTATTCTTATCCGACAATTATTCAGGACACAAACGGTCTTATCCACATCACCTATACCTGGAATAGGAAAAGTATCAAGCATATTGTGCTCAAATAAGAATGATAGTTGTAACAAAAATGGCAGTAACTTCGTTGTATGCTAAAAACCAAGTTATGAGATCAATATCAAAATTATTAACATTATTAGCATATATTGTATCCGTAGGTTGCTCAAAGGAAACTGCTAATCACAACCTCTATCTCGAGGGAACCTATTCAGGAAAATTTATAGTCAGCTATAAAAATCAGGACCAAACTTTCACTGGAGACGTAACTGTACGGTTTAAAGCGGACAGTTTCTTTTGTACAGCAAACAAAAATAGATTTCCTGCAGGTGGCTCAGGAACATATGAGATTAATGGCGACCAAATTATTTTCAAAGATAAAAATGTATGGACCGCCGACTTCGATTGGGCTTTAATATTGAACCACAATTACACCTATTTAGTGAATGGAAACGATCTAACTTTAACAAAAGCTCCCCATCAACATAATAGCTATATCTATAAATTAACGAAGGATTAATTAATAATCCTTCGTTAATTCCAATTCTCCCTTCAACCGGATATCATCGGAAGATGCGCCGACCAAAAGTTTAAACCTGCCTTTTTCCGTCTTCCATTCGTTACCTGCATTCCAAAGTTTGAGGTCCTCCTTGGTCAATTGAAAAGAATAACGTTCTTTCTTTCCTGCGGCAATGTTTTTACGCTCAAACCGCTTCAACTGCATAACAGGTGTCACCACCGAACTTACTTCATCCACAACATACAACTGAGCGACTTCATCGCCCGCCAATTTGCCCTGGTTTACCACGTCGAACGACACTGTACATACAAAATCATTGCCGTTCTCCTTCAGCGAGACCTGTAAATTGGAGTAATCAAAACTACTGTAGCTCAACCCATAACCAAAAGCATACAATGGTTTGGCCGACATTTCCACATAATCGTGATGTTTAGGTTTTGTATGGTTGTAATGTACAGGAAGCTGGCCGACCGAACGAGGTACCGAAATCGGTAATCTTCCAGCCGGATTATAGTCACCGAACAATACATCGGCAATAGCCAGGCCTCCCTCCTGTCCCGGATACCAGGCATTCACGATCGCAGGCACATGTTCAGCGGCCCAATTTAAGTTCAATGGTCTCCCCATAATCGTAACAAGTACAACCGGTTTTCCGGTCGCCTGTATCGCTTTCAGCAACTTGATCTGATCGCCCATCATATCCAAAGAAACGCGATCAAATCCTTCTCCGCTCTCCATATCACTTACCGTATTGGGATCCACATTGGCTGCTCCAGTTGCTTGATACGACGTTTTAAAATCACGTGCACTCGAACCACCCAGGACTAAAACCACCGCATCGGCCTGCTTTGCAGCTGCGACGGCGGCAGCGATATCGGAATTGCTTGTATCACGGATTGCACAACCTTTCACATAATCAACCTTGGTACTGTTACCAACTGCCGCCCGTATTCCGGTCAAGAGGGTCTGAACTTTCCCCTCAGCTTGTGGAGCAGTATAATCGCCCAGCTGATTATAGGCATTGTGGGCATTCGGTCCTATAACGGCTATTCGTTTCAACGATTTACTTAAGGGTAAGATATGCTGATCGTTTTTAAGCAAAACAATCGACTCGCGGGCCACCTGTCTTGCTACCGTTTTATTTTGTGCCGTAGCGACTTTTTGCGCTACCAACTTTTCATCCACATAGGGATGATCAAAAAGCCCCAAATTGAACTTCATTCGCAGTACACGGGCTACTGCTGTATCAAGAACAGCAGGTTCAACGAGCCCCTGTTGGACAGCCTTAAGCAGATTTGAACCATAACCAGTCCCGCTTAGATCGACATCCAATCCGGCATGTATACTTTGTGAAGCCGCTTCTTCTGCAGTCGCTGCTGTTGCATGCCCTCCATTGAGCCCTGATATACTCAGTAGATCCGATACAACAAACCCCGTAAATCCCCAGTCTTTACGTAGAATGTCTTTTAGCAACCAGGGGTTGGCAGAACAAGGAATACCATCAATGCTATTATATGCTGTCATTACCGACCCAGCTCCCGATTTTACAGCACGCTCAAAAGGCGGCAGAAAATACTGTCTCAGGCTTCGTTCTCCAACCGATACGGACTCACCATTGTGACCGCCATCTGGAGCGGCATAGGCTACAAAATGCTTTAAAGTTCCTATTATTTTATCGCGCTCACCTAGCTTCTCACCCTGAAAACCACGGATCATTGCAGTTCCCATCTGACCGATCAGATAGGGATCCTCCCCATAGGTCTCTTCAGTGCGCGACCAACGTGGATCTCGTGCCAAATCTAATACAGGACCATAGCCGTTTTTACCACCCACAGCATAAGTCTCCATGGCGATTGTTGATGCCATATCCTGAATCAACTGTGGGTTCCATGTACTCGCCTGTCCGATCGCGGTAGGGAACACTGTTGCACCAATCGCCATATGTCCATGTGGCGCCTCCTCAGACAACAACAATGGAATCCCTAGTCGAGTACTATCCACCATATAACGTTGGATCGCATTTGTAGCGCGCGCAGCTTCCACAGGGCTCAGGCCATTCAGTAAGGTTTTCTGTGTCCAAGGATCTGCACGTAAGGTTGCCCATAACAATCCGATATGCTGTTCTTTTACTGCCTTTCGCAATTTATTGCTGATTGTAACCTGCTTTCCGTTTTTGCTATACATTTCCCAGCCCAGCAATTTGCTCAATTGCCCGACTTTCTCTTCCACAGTCATTCTTCCCAATAGATCACTTACCCGTTTTTCAATTGGTAATGTACTATTCTTATAGGGCAATTGCTGGGCTTGAAGTTGTGGGCAGAGCAATGTCGCCATTGCCGCCATAAGTAATATACGGACTTTCATAAGTGGATTATTATTTATCTAGTTTTCTTCATTAATCGGATCCGGTTTTATTATTTCACATTATCTATGCAACCGGTTTCCAAACCACTAAATTAACGATTTAGCCTAAATAATCAAGTTAAATTTTGATTCCTAATTCTTTTAATAATCATAGGGCGGCAGCATCGGTTTGAACAGCGTTCATCTAAACAACCTAACACAGGCTTTACTTTATGTATTGAAGTAGAGGAGAGCAAATGGCAAATATCCACGAAATTCATTCTTGCACGTTGGGCAACAACAAAACAGTTAGACAAAGAAAAAACTAATGTGAAAGATTCAATTGCAATTTCATCAAAACAGAATTGAACAAAAAAATAAAGACAGCAAGCCGTCTTTATTTTGAATGTTAAAGGAAATATACTACTTATCTTATTTTGTTGCAGCCGTTCGCTTACCTTGAAAATAGTATTCAATTGGAGCTGCGTATGCTAGAGGATTATTATTGCGCGAAATTAATATGAGCTGATCACCATCAAGCTGTACCTCATAACTTTGGTATGGGCTACTGTCGGCAAACTTGATACTTTTCTTCTCTTTATCATAGGCAAATGCGCGATGCTGTCCTTCAGCAAAAATCAAACTTTCAAATGTCAACTTATCATCCCCACATAGTTCTTTACCACGATTGACAGTGAACTTATTCGCTGATTCAGCAAATGTAAATGTATACACATTATCCTTTTCACAATCTTTCGGTTTGTGCTTCAATTGCTCGTTTGTCGTCCCTTTCGCAGACACGATGGGGCTCCATTCAAAACTTTCCAGCTGTTTTTGAACATCCATAGGTACAGTCATTTCATTTTCCTTACTACAGCTCGTCAGTAAAAAGAGGATTGCAAAACTCCCTGTAAATAATTTATTCATTACGGTTTCCATTAGTTATATCTTGAGAACGATCGTTCTAACAATATCGCTACAATAAAATCAAGCATTTTTAATTAAACAGATAAAAATAGACTAAGATCCGGAAAGCACTTCGCGCCACAAATTAGGATGATCTGTTTGAATAAGACGTACAAAAGGATATTTCTCCAAAAAAGATCGATAAGCTTTCTTTCCCTCCTGTTCTGCTTTGTCGTCATATTCCCCCAAACTATTCATCCAAAAATAAATGCCCTGTTGGCGCAATGCATTAAGTTTTTCGGCATCAATAAATGATTCATCAAGATGGACAATTGAGGTTAATTTCATCTTTAGTATGGCCTCTAGATCCTTCATATTACGTGCCCTCGGAAAAAGCGTGATCGCTGGATTGAGTTTGTAAATCTTGAGCATGTCTTTATAATCATAGAGAAAAAATAGTACCTGGTCTTCCATCCCCTCCTGTTCAACAAGCGCATAGGTTTTCTTAATAAACTCTTTGCGATCTTCTTTAAAATCGAGATCAACAAGGATTTTTCCCTTTGCAACGCGCAAAGCTTCCGATAGCGTTGGTATAACATGATCCGAGCCTTCACCATTAGCCTTTTTGCGTAAGTGAAGCTGTTGAAGCTCGGCATAGGTTTGTTTGGCGACCTCTCCTTGCCCGGTTGTCGTCCGATTGACTGTTTTATCGTGCATCAATACAAGTACACCATCTTTGGTGGCCCGCACATCGACCTCTACCACGGAAGCCCCCTGCCGAATGGCTTCTTCGATAGCAGCAATTGAGTTTTCAGGTTGCTCCAGATGAGCTCCCCGGTGTGCGGCAATGTGTAAACTTTTTTGCTCTAACTTTTTTATTAAATCGATCGACTGAGCATATAAGTGGGTCGTAGAACTTACTATTATACCCAACAGAATAGTAGAAAATAAAATCTTTTTCATTGCTGTATAGTTATTTTTTTGCAATCTCTTTTTGTTATACCTTAAAAACCGGCGATCTCGCTGCAGTTACATCTCAATCGCGTCATGGAGTGAATCCCGCAATTATATTGACGGAAAGTAATCCGGTTTGAATGGATTACCTTCCGTCTATGACGTTCTACTTTTTCGACAACTCGAATGAATCAAACAACTGCCCATTCAGCTTGTAGCTTGAAAAATACAATTTATTTTCGGTCAGCTTGATCACCTGATACAATTGCGTCTGTGACGTTGCAACTTCCATCCAGCGTTCAGAATCAGATTCATACATCTTAGGCCCCGCTACAGACAGGAGATAGACAGGTCGCTTTTTACCCAGCCCGCCACGAGCGTAGGTATGATCGTGGCCCTGAAGGACCAAATCGACACCATATTTCTCGAAAATAGGTTTGAAACGTTCTCTCAAGATGGTATTGTCACGATTTTTTGCCGTAGAGTATACGGGATGGTGCATGACAACAATATTCCATTTTTTTGGTGATGAAGACAACACTTTCTCCAACCACTTTTCCTGTATCGTTGCTGCAGTAGAGTCGAGCATAATCAATTGAGAATTTAGGGAGATCATACGTAGATCCTGGTAATCGAGGTAGTAAACAGCATCTTGTATACCCTCAGGGCCATTCCTTGGCAAGTTGAATTGTGCTTTCCAATGCGGGTCAAGTACAAGCTTCCCAAGCGAGTCGCGACGGTACTCGTGATTACCCGGTGTTGGAACAGCAGGGATCATCTGATGAATAAATCCTGCGGCCTCATGCCATTCTGCCCACTCCTCGTCTGCATTCGAACGATTGATCAGATCGCCCGCGTGAACAATAAAGCGTGCATTCGCTTCCTGCTGGAAAGCACGCCGAATGGCACGTGCCCAGCGTGAACGTAAGTCGTTCTGTGCATCACCCAAATAGATAAATGAAAACGCGCCTGAACGCTCCGCAGTCCTAAATTGGTTCCAGGCACTCCAATTGCTGCCATCTCCAACGCGATAGGCATAAACTGTACCGGGTTTCAGGTCACGGAAGGTTACCTGTCCATAAGCATCCTCTTGCTGTCCTCGCTCGAGCGGTAGCGCTGTTCCATTTATTGTGATCGCGTTTTTTTCAAGTTCTGGATTGCTCTGTTCTTCAGCAATCTGACCAATTATTTTGGTCCTATCCGCATTGATCCGCCAAGAAACAGACTGCGTACTGCTGGGCTCATCGGACCAGGTCAACGTAATCCGATCAGGTTGTTTGTCTTTATTATCCGTCTGGCTTTTCCCTTCCAATAAAGTGCAGCACAGTACTACAGCAAGAAGAATATGTTTGATTTTCATTGTGATATTGATTTTATAAGCGATTTGATTACTCTATTTAATAACTTTTAATTGATGATTACGAATTACCAGGGTTTGTTTGTTCCTTGCAATAACCAAGGTTTTGACCAAGCGCTATTTTCATTATCCGCTTGTGAATAAGCGGTCTTTTCAATACGTTTCAAGGCCTCCTCGGCATTTTTTTGATTCACACTCATTTCGGTTTGCATATAAGGTACACGAACAGGAAGCTGTGTACGAATGGCTGCGGGGCCGGCCTTTAAAGCGGGGTACCCTGTGCGACGATAATCAAACCAGGACTGTGCGGCAGTTGACCAACTGGCGATCCATTTTTGTTCAATGATCTGCACTTGCGTATTTTCAAACGCCACACCTTTCTGACGGATATAGTTGGAATAGTCTGCGCCCTTTCCCCAGCTTGCCAACGATTCCTGTATAGCACGCTCATAATAGGTCTTGGCTGACTCAGGCAGCCCCCATCCTTTCCAGGCTGCTTCAGCCAAAATAAAATTAACTTCGGCAGCAGAAAGCAAGCGTGCTTTTAACAAACTTCCCTTCGCCGAACGATAGCTATCATTCAGGTAAGAAACATGCGGATTGATCGAGGTTTGCCCCGGTGTTGGATTGAGGTTGTAGGCCGAAGGGTTTTTAGATACACTTGGCGGCAGTCCAACATACTCCTTATCGGTATCCACCGGAACGCCTTTGACGACATCTGGCGATACAATCCGAACACCATTAACGATCTTATCTGTACCTGCGGGCTCGTTACTGCGGATCTCAATGGGTATGTCTACCTTTCTTGCCCAAACCGCCAAACGAGGGTCGCCAAGTTCCTGTAGCCGGTCGACCAGTGTTGCACACATTTTCATTCGTCTAAAATTACTTCCACTGGCATCATACACCGTATTTGACGGCCAGGAGTCATTTGCATTATTTCCAACAAAATCCATCAATACATCATCAGTGGTACTCGTAATAATTGGAAATTTATCGGGATTGGCAACAATACTTTCAATCCCCTGTTTGGCAAAGTCAGCAGACTTTGCTGAAATGCGCATATAATACCGTAATGCCAAAGAATTGGCAAAACGACGCCATTTGGAAGCCTTTCCGCCAAAGTAAACATCCGCATTCGCCAGCACCTCATAAGAACCATCGGGGCGGGATAGAAGTTCATTGGCTTGTTTCAACTCGTCGATAATTCCCTTATAGATTATTTCCTGACTATCGTATTTCGGAAAATTATATACAGCATCTCCCAGTTCCGCTTTTAAGGCATCGGTATAAGGAGCGTCTCCCCAGAGATCAGTCATCAATCCGAATAAGTAAGCGCGCATCACCAGCGAAACTCCTGTATGAAAATCCAACCCTAATTTCTCCGCGCGTTTACGCATAAGCTCATTGTCACGTAAAAAGCCATAATAAGCATCCCAACTCAGAATCCCTCCTGTCCATTCGTAGTCATTATGTGAATTGAACCATGCATCAAATTGGGTGTGCTGCATAACTCCGCCAAGATCTGAGAAACTCAATTCGTTGTATTTTTTCGCTGTTCCTGTCAATATCGTCGGCAATAACAGATTGGGATTGGCGTCTTCCTCACTTACACCGTTCGGATTGATATTAAGTTCAGTCAGATCTTTACAAGCTGAAATATTCCATACCATCCCAAGGCCTACTACAGCCATGGTGAATCTCTTCAACTGATTTTTCATTTATGTCGTATATTAAAATGTCACATTTACTTTAAATCCAATAGGCATTGACCAAGGAGTAACGTTGTAGCGCTCAATCCCCTGTTTAAATCCAACACCAGTTTCTGGCTGAAAGGCCATTTCCGGATCTATACCTACTTTCGCTTTGGTCCATAAGATCAGGTTACGGGTATAGACTCCCACGCTGCCATTCTCTATTCCGAGACGTTTCAGCCATTTTCCTGATAAATCGTAGCTAAAGGACAGTTCCCGAAGCTTGATAAAAGAAGCATCAAATGTCGCTGCATTCATAAAATCCCAAGGGTAATTGTCTGAATAAGCGATATATTTTGTTCCTTCACCACCAAGATTCTCTGTATAACCTGTGATATTACCTTTATCATCATATTGTGCGATAACACCTGGATTAAACACCCCAAAATTGCCAACAAGACCACCCACACTGATCGGATAACCACCATACTCTTCGCCTGGTCCTCCAACAATGGGATACCTATTGCCTTGCACGCGAACAAGATTGTTATCGACCAAATAATTGCGTAGCGTTTCGCCTGTCATCCCATTGGGGTTGATCATCTGATCAAGAAAACGCTGCGTGGTTAGGTTCGATTCGAAATAGCGATAGGTCTGCGACATAAATTTCCCGCCAAAACGCATATCTGCGGCAATATTCATCGTCCATTTTTTATAGCGAAGACTTGACTGTAATCCCATCGTGAAATCGGGATTGAAGTTTCCGATTTTGTTTCGGCTATTATTGATCCGTACAGCCTGCCAAGAACCATTTTTATTGAGAATAGGAAAACCATAGTACGGCGACGATTGATCCTCTACGGTCACTAACTTGGAATCGTACAGATCCCCGATCTCTTCCCCGACATAGGTACGTGCCCCACCCCGACCGTCGGTCCAAAAGGTATAGAATTCTACACCATCAGAAAGCTCATCGATACGGGTACGATTGCGATGCCAATTGACACCAACGTCCCAGGACCAATTTTCCTTGGCAATAGGTCGCCCGGAAACAGCAAGTTCAATACCGCGGCTGCTTAACAGTCCGGCGTTGATATTTTTAGAATTGAAACCACTTGATCCGGGAAGTGTTGTTGAAATAATTTGGTTTCTGTTCTCCAGCTTATAGTAGGTTCCTTCAAACTTCAGTCGATTATTCCACATGCCTAGATCCAAACCAAATTCGTAAGATGTTGCAATTTCGGGCTTCAGATTAGGAACCAAGAGTGATCCCGAACGTGTTAGCCGCAATACATCACCCCAGCTACCGGGATTACTCAGTACATTGGAGAGATTATAGGGATAAGTATCATTTCCTACACGTGCAATACCCGCTCTCAGTTTTGCCAAATTGATCGTTTTAGGCAGAGAAAACACCTGGTTAGCCAACACACTTAGGGATGCCGAAGGATAGAAATAGGACCGATTGTTCACAGGTAAGGTGCTGGACCAGTCATTGCGCCCAGTCACATCTAAATAAACCATATCCCTGTAACTTAGATTGATCAGTCCGTAAACACTGTTTATGGCTCTTTCAGAAATTGTACTGTAGAAATCCAAATTTAATGGACTGATATTGGCCAATGTGTAGAGTCCCGGCGTGATTAATCCAGCGCCATTCTTTGAGGTATTTTGCACGGATTTACCACGATTATACCGCAAATTTCCACCCAGTGATCCTGTGATCTGAAAGTCGCTCATCTTCTTTGTATATGCCGTCAGAAAGTCGATATTCTGTTCCATATTCATCAGATTAACAATCCCATAAGCACCTCTGGGTTCGTTCGTATAACTGTAAGGGATTTTTGTTTCCCTATTTTCCCAATAAATATCCGTTGCGTACCGTATCATGGCCGTCCAATCTTTTTTGATGGTCCAATCTAACCGTAAGTTTCCAAAGACGCGGTCTCTTGTAAAAGCATTATTCACTCCATAAGCAAGGAAATACGGGTTATTGTGGTTGCCAATAGACTGTGAACGCTGTTGGATCTGCTCCTGCCCTGGCAACCAATAATCCTGCAATTCCAGAATATTGATGTGAGGTGCAACTTCATAGGCCGCTTGCATCGGATTGGTTCCCCGATTTCCTGCAGGTCTATTGCTGGAGTTATTTCTGCTGGCATCTAGCGAAAGCCCCAATGTCAAACTATTGCGAAGGCGCATGGTCGAATTGATATTCAAGGTGTTTCTGAACAGATCCGAATTGGGGATAATACCCTTATTGGCCATATTGGAATACGAGAAACGATAGTCCAATTTTTCGCTTCTGTTGCTCAGGGAAATCCCATTGGTACTTGTGACCCCAGTCTGGACAAAGTTTTTAATGTTATTTGGGTACGCTTTTAGTTCCGTAGGAATGGGCTTACCGTTCTCGTCAAGCGGACTATTCCATTGGACAGCTTTATACCCCTTATCCAGTGCAGGGCCTACCATAACACTAGACTCCTCCTCAATAACTAAATTGCCGGGCAGGTCGCCTGGTCGCCATGGCAAGGTACCGCTTGCAAATTTGTTATGCAATTCAATAAATTTATACGGGATATCAAATACTGTGTTACTAGTCACAGCAATGGTCATCTTCTCCGCATTCTTACCACTTTTGGTTGTGATCAGCACTACACCATTACCTGCACGTGAGCCGTAAAGCGCAGCTGCACTTGGCCCCTTCAAGATAGAAATATTTTCAATATCTTCGGGATTGATATTGGCAATTGCATTACCATAATCCACTTTGTTGTCGTCACCGATCTGACCAACATTATTTAAACTATTCATCAAGGGCACTCCATCTACGACAAATAGCGGCTGGTTGTCTGTACTTAGCGATGATGCCCCCCGAATCACCATATTCACGCTGGAACCGGTGGGTCCTGTAGAACTAATCGAAACCCCGGGTACTCTACCTGCCATACCAACCAGAAAGTTATCATTATTGACCCGATTGATATCCTCGCCCTTAATTTTACCGACAGCATAACCGAGGGAACGATCCTGCCGTTTGATGCCCAATGCAGTCACGACCACTTCATCCAATTCGTTGTCATCTTCGTTTAAGACCACCTGACGTATACCTGCTGTGCTGGCATCGAGCTTGAGATCGTTCAACTCTTTTTTTTCATATCCAACATGGCTTATCAGTACATCATATACGCCGGCAGCTAGTCGAATAGTCACTTCACCTTTGGCATTTGACAAGGCGCTCTGTCCAGTCAGTGGAATATGCACGGAAGCTCCCCCAATAGGTTGTTTTGTACGATCGACAAGCTGCAATTTCAAGTCATAAGATTCCTGTTTACCCGTATTTTTTACAAGGACAATACCCCCTGACACTCTTTTTGACTTAATGTTGGTCCCGTTCAGGATATAGGCAAGGACTTCCTCGAAGCTCGCATTCTGGAATTTTTTTTCGGCAATTAAAATCCGATCTAATTGGAGCATACTCCGATCGTAGCCGATCGCTTGACCTGTTTGTTTTGACAACTGCAGTACCGCCTGCGCGGCGTTACCACTAGACAAATGAATATTGATATTATCCCAGTAAGTGCGATTGATCTTTTCCAATCCCTCAGCATGGCTATTGGTTACAGCACAAGAGACCATAGCGCAGATGGCAAGCTTTGTCGCAAGGCCGGTAAGCTTAATTATTTTATACATATATTTGTATGAATGTTTTAAACATGAATATTCAGGTGCTCACTGGTCGATTTAGCGGTTTGCCAGATGAGCACTTTTCTTGGGCAGATAAATTATGCTGTTCTACCCCCTACAGCTTATTTGTATAAGATTATTTCATTTTTCTCCCTCCTAAATTTGATTTGATGAATATTGCAAACGATATTCAGCACCTGGTCTAATGACTGTACATGTGGTATCATAAGCGAATAATTGAATGGATCTGTATTCAGATTTTCGGTAAGCAACACAACACCGAAGCGGTTATAGATTATTTCTTTCAGTTCCTTGAAGCTGATGTTATTCAATTGCATACCGCCTTGTGTCCAAAGGCTGATGTAAGCTGGATCGCTATCGAAAGTTTTAAAATCATTTTTAACTACGCTATACCGGACGGCCTTACCTGCTGTAAGGATATGGTTTGCTCCATTTTTTGCATTTAGAACACTCACCCGCCCAGTTTTAACTTCGACCGTCACATGTTTAGTAGACATCGAATTGTTGACGTTGAATGATGTTCCTAGGACTGCAACAGAAACGCTGCCTGTTTCTATCTCAAATGGGTGTAAAGTATCCCGTCTGACCCGAAAGAATGCTTCCCCTCGATCTAAAAAGAATTTTCTATTTGATGCAAAATTCTTACGATCGTAGCGGATACGTGTATTTCCGTTTAAAAAAATAGATGTGCCATCAGGTAACTGAATTTCTTTCAATTCGCCCGCATTCGTAACCGTTTCCGTCAGTAATGCGACCGCTTCTGTCCGCTTCCGAGAAAGCGACATCGGGTTGTGCTGTAAAAATAGCAGACTGATGCCTCCTAGGACCAAAATAGCCGCTGCTGCTGAAAGCCAAGAGAATTTTCTGACCGGTATGTTGGCCACCTTCTTTGCCCTCGCAGGTGCTTCAGCTATTCCTACACGAATAAATAATTCTTGTTTGATTTTTTCCCGATGATTTGCATCGCTAAAGGGATTAATATCATCGTTTGAAATAGACTCGTACCAGTCGTCAACATGACCTTTTTCCTCCTCAGTCAATTTTCCTCCGAGATAATCTGTTATGATAAGTTTAAAGCGTTCTAAATTCACCTGCATTAATTTTTATACTAATACAGATCAAAACGGGCAAAGTACTTTAATTAAATATGTTCTTTATATTAAATAATCATAAAGGAGATAGCTTCCTGCGAGCAATAAAAATACAGAATCGTGGTCCGCAAACCTTCTTGTCAATTCGTACCGCATAATCTTTTTGGCCTCTGACAGGTAGTTCTTAACGGTCTGTTCAGCCAGATTGAGTTCCTTGGCAATTTGTGTTATTGAATAATTGTCAGAACGCATTAAGTAGACTGCTTTCATCAATCTAGGTAATTTGTCTATCGAATCATCCACAATAGCCTCCAGCGCCTTATACCTGGCAAAGGCCTGGCTATCCAAATTGGAAAAAGCGTCCATACGTTCCATTGATTTCTCCAAGACCTGTTTTCGTACACGCTCCGAGGCGTAGTAATTCAGTATTTTGTTTTTGAGGGCTTTGTGGAAATAGAATTTTATATCGGAGTATTCAGTACTCACGAGCGATCGTTTTTCCCAGATATGGATGAATACTTCCTGCACAAGATCCTTAGCCTGATCCTCTTCCCGAAGATGACGAAAAGCGACGGTGTATAGATCCTCCCAATACCGCTCAAAGAAATGGGCAAAGGCAATGGGGTCACCTTCTTTAAAACGCAACACATAGTGGCTATCTACATTGGCTTCGGTAGTTTTCACCTAACAAAGATAGGTTCGTCAGATTATCAAAATGTTAATTTTTCGGGAAGCTTTTATTTGAATACGCTCTATTATTTGAATGAACTGCGCTACTCAAATGAACTGCGCCATTTGAATACACTCCGCTTAGTCTTTGTAAAAAACCATCCCAGGAATTGTTAATAAACATGTTAACTTTCTAGTATAGAGCAGATCTTTTGTTAAAAACGTAGCGGACGTCCTATTTTTTTACAATTAGGCATTTAGGACAAAAACAGTTCAGCTAAAATGTTAACAACAATGTTAATTAACTTGTAATCAGCAACCTTTATGTTAATAACTACTTATCAGTAAAACCTATAAAATTTCATGTAATGACATGTGAATTTAAGTTGAATCATACATATTCGCGGCGTGAAAAACAAAAAATTAGGTAAAAGCTAAGGGTAAATTGAAAGTCGGCTGTCATAAAGATAAAAACTAATCTTTTATGAAACTATCGCCAATCTTACTTATTGGATTATCGCTTCAAGCAGGGTTTACATTCGCCCAGCAACCAGCAGCGCCAAAGCAAAAAAATCAGGTTGTGACCGAAACTGTCAAAGGAACCGTGATAGATAAAAATACCAGATTACCGCTTACAGGTGCCACAATTGTCATTTCATCCAGTGATGGAACAAAGTCTGTAAGTACAGACGCACAGGGCATATTTCGGCTGCAGCAAGTTCCGGTTGGGCGTCAACAGCTTCAAGTTCGCATGGCCGGATATAAACCAGAAGAATTTACAGAATTACTGATCACCAGTGGACGGGAGAATATGGTCAATGTGGAAATGGAGCCGCAAATAAATGCATTAACTGAAGCTGTCGTCTATGCCAATGCCGGAAAACAACCGCTCAACCAGATGGCAATGACGAGTGGACGCTCTTTTTCGCCGGAAGAGACCAACCGCTATGCTGGCGCCTTTTTTGATCCCGCCCGTATGGCACAGAGTTTTCCAGGTGTTGCTGCCGGCGGCGATGACAATGAAATTATTGTTCGCGGAAATTCTCCCAAAAGCTTGCAATGGCGGCTTGAAGGTATCGAAATTGTAAATCCCAATCATTTTGGAGCCGAAGGCGCTGCAGGCGGCGGAATCAGTATGCTCAATACCATGGTATTGGGAAAATCTGATTTCTATACTGGTGGACTTGCCGCGGAATACAGCAATGCAACAGCGGGTGTTTTTGATCTTAGGTTCCGTAAAGGTAATACCGACAAACGCGAATACACATTCAACGTCGGAGTACTGGGCGTAGGAGCAACGTTAGAAGGGCCTTTCAAAAAAGGAAGTGACGCTTCCTATTTGATTAGTTACCGCTATTCTTCATTGAGTCTACTGGAAAAAGTAGGTGTAAAAGTTTCAGACACTGGCGTCCCAAAATATCAGGACCTTTCTTTTAATTTTGTATTTCCCACAAAAAAAGCCGGAACCTTTTCCTTATTCGGTATAGGCGGTTTGGGGAAACTTCAACAAACTGCCGAGCGTAATTACGAAAAATGGGACGAACGAACAGACGCCCAAGATCTAAACTTAAAGTTCAACGCGGGGAGTGCTGGACTAAAACATCAATACATTGCAAACGACAGATTATATTTCACCAATATTGTTTCCATGTCCCTTAGCCGTAATTCCAATAGCACTGATACATTAACACGGGACTATGTTTCCAGCCTCTATCACAAGGACAAATTTACGAATACGGCTCTTCGCTATGCGGGTACGCTAAACTATCGCGCCAACAGTAAAAACACGATTAGAGCGGGCTTAAATGCAAGTTTATTACACTATGACCTCTATGCGCTGTCCTACGACACCGAGCTAGCAGCATTGAAAGAGCGGATTAATGAGACTGGGAATACAAGTACTTATGATGCTTTTGCACAGTTAAAAACAGTTTTGAACGACAAACTAACGCTAAATACAGGAGTACATGCAAATTACTTCGCCTTGAGCAAGAGCTGGTCTATCGAGCCAAGGCTTGGCCTAAACTGGCGTGTAGCCGCAGATCAAACGATATCTTTTGGGACTGGTCTATATAACCGACTGGAGCCCTTGGTCTACTATTTTGCTAAAAGTAGCGATCAAACAAGCCTAGAGCCAAACAAGCCTCTTTCGCCAACGAAATCTGCTCAGGCTGTTATTGGCTATGAAAAGAACCTAAGCAGAACACTCCGGTTTAAGACAGAACTCTATTATCAGCATCTTTATGATGTCCCAGTATCTACAGATTCCGACATCAACTTCTCCTTACTCAATGTATCGGATATTGCAGCTATTGGTACATCAAACTACCGTCAGCTTATCAATAAAGGAACCGGCAAAAATTACGGCATTGAGCTGACGCTTGAGAAGTCGTTAAGTAAGGGGTATTACTTCATGGCAACGACCTCCTTCTTTGATTCTAAATTCAAAGCACGCAATGGCAAAGAATACAACACCACATTCAATACGCGTTATGTAGGAAATTTATTGATGGGGAAAGAATGGACCGTGGGAAAGAGTAAGAATAATCTGTTCGGTCTTAATGCCAAATTAATTTATGCCGGAGGAAGAAAGTACTCTCCTGTTCTGGAAGAAGAATCGCTTCGTTTAGACGAAGAAGTTATTGATCAAGATCGCATCAATACCCTGACTGCCGATCCCTACGTACGTGTTGATTTCTCATCGAGCTATCGGGTTAACCGCAAAAAAGTAAGCCATCTTTTTATTTTGGATATTCAGAATCTCCTTAATAGAGAAAACACTGTGGGTATGCACTACAATTTCAGCAAACGTATCATTGAACCTCAAAAATGGACTGGTATCATTCCGACCATTAACTACCGGATTGAATTCTAATGCCCAATAGTAGCAAGTACAACGGAAAGATTTATTTCCAATCGTTTGTCTCCAGACACGAGGCGCTGAAGACAAACGATTGGATTAATGAGACAAGCTCATGCTTCCAACAATACGCTTATTTATTCACTGTTTTTAAGTTACTAAAACCGATAGCCAACTGAAATACCCAAGGAGCGATTACGTATAGCATTCCCGGATTTATAATCCCCCCATTTGGATTCTAAATTGGCAATTCCTTTCTGAAATTCTATACCGACAAGATAATGTTCCCTAAAAAGATAGTTTACTTTTGCACGAGCGCCATAATCAAAAGGTCTCCCAAGTGTATAATCCCCATACTCACCTTCACTCGAATCATTTTTGAACTTGATATCTCCCTTGTTATCAATTGCAATATCGTCCAGGTAAACAGATTCTGAAGTTTTCCATTTCCCGCCCAATCCATAACCGATATAAGGGCCTATACCGACCTCCAACTTACCTGTACCGATCGTAGCATTAAAGACAACATCGATAGGCATTTCTATATAAGACGTATTCGCTTTAAAATCTTTACCCCAGCCTATAAAACTTCCATCTTTTCGTTTAAAGCCCCGTTTAGCAAACACAAATGCCGGTTCTAAAGAGAAATTATCACTGAGGCGTAATGTGGGACCGAGTCCCAAATACAGGCCTCCGACCGCGGCCGTGCTGGCCTTATCGCCCGCTTTATTTTTAGCATCCACATTTGAAAAGGCGACTCCGGCTTTTACATTCCATTTTGTCTGTGCATAGCCTGCATATGCTCCAAGTGACAGACATAACAATAACGCGGTTTTTTTGATATTCATCATACGAAAAGAAATAGGTTTACATAATTTCCTTATTAAACGACAATCGCTTACAGACGCTACACTGACCTTTGAATTATTGATCCAAATACTCCCAGCAGGCATACCTTTCTAAACAGATATTAACCAAAAATCTTTCGATTTTTAGGCAGGCTGTTACGAAAACGATTGCGAGAAAACGTCCTTATTGTTCTCTATCAATACTGTAAATTCACTTCACAGAAAATTCATTTTTCAGACCAATTAAATCTAAAAGCCTATGATCAAGATCAAGAACACATCCGTTTCGACGAATCGTTGGATGTATCCGGCAATACCATTATCCTGCTTGTTGGTCGTATCTAGCCTGACAACACAAGCGACTCCATTTGCATCTGTTAAGACAAACAGCAAGCTTTCACTGGCCATGCAGCAGACAACCATTCGGGGTAAGGTTTTAGACAAAGATGGCAAAGGCATCGCCAATGTCACCGTTCAGATTAAAGGAACGAATCTAGCAACATCGACCAATGCAAGTGGTTCATTCGAAATCAAAAGTCAACAGAACGACGCAACATTGGTTTTCACGAGCATCGGTTATAAGAGTATCGAAACGAAGGCACAAGCTGGCAACCCGCTTACGATCACCTTGGAGAATGAGTCCAAGGGACTCGACGAGGTTGTTGTTGTCGGTTTTGGTACACAGAAAAAAGAAAATGTAACCGGTTCGGTCTCTTCCATCCAGATGTCCGAGGTTGTGGAAAGCAGACCTGTAACCTCCTTGTCAGCTGGTCTAGCTGGACAGGCGCCGGGATTATATGTTAATCAGGGCTCAGGCAGACCGGGCAGTGATGGGGGAACACTACGTGTTCGCGGACAGGGAACACTCAATAATGCCAATCCACTTGTCGTGATCGACGGTGTTATTGGCGACATGAACTTGATCAACCCACAAGATGTCGAAAGCATATCGGTTTTAAAAGATGCTGCTTCAGCGTCAATTTATGGTTCAAGAGCCGCAAATGGTGTTATCCTCATTACAACGAAAAAGGGTAAATCGGAGCAATTTAAAGTTATTTACAACAATTATTTCTCGAGTCAAAAACCATCCAATACCATTGGAATGGTTTCCAACTATGCCAACTATATGGAGCTGATCAATGAAGGCTATCGCAATGGCGATCCAAATGCTAAGCCCATATTTTCGCAGGAAAAAATTGACCTTTGGCGCCAGGACGCAGGACAGGATCCATTGAAATATCCCAATACGGACTGGGTTTCGGACCTTTTCCAGAACAAAATCAGCCAAAACCACAACCTTTCCTTTACCGGAGGTAGTGACAAAATCAAGTTCTTTGGTTCCTACGGCCTCCTCAATAACCCTGGAATCATCGAACAAGCAACCTATAAACGTCATACCGGACGTATCAATCTAGAAGCTGATGTAAAACCTTGGTTAACGTTGGGAGCCAATATCAATGGTGTCGTTTCCAAAACAGATATAGGCACCAATATCATCGATGATGTATTTACTTTTGCCGCAGCAAGTACTCCGGGGATGGTCCTGCGTGCTCCAGATGGAAGATTTGGTTCGCCAAACAATCCGGAAGATGACCCACAGTCTAACAACGTGCTACACCGCCTTTATGCGCAGAAAGGCAACATCAACAAAAACCGTTTCGTGTCGCGCTTCTACGGAAAACTGAAACCCGTCGAGGGACTTTCCATCGAAGGATCGTACACCTATACCTATGACGATGATTTCGTCTACTCTCAACCCGTGTTCAATGACCGGTGGAACTTTTTGACAAATACAATTGCCTCAGCGGGTACAGGCCGTTCGTCGGTAACTAACGAATCAATCAAATCCCACCGCTATTACATGGATGGAATTGCCAAATATAAAAACAAGCTCTTTGAGAAACTGAACTATGAAGTCATGGTGGGTGCCAGCCAGGAGTATTTTAAAGATGGTTGGTTTGCGGCATCCAAACTCGACCTTGTAGATCCATCCCTGACCGTTCTGAATGCGGCGACTATGGATGCCTCCGCTTCTGGCAATATCACCGATTGGGCTATGCGTTCGTTTTTTGGCCGGATCAACCTATCCTGGGATGACAAATATTTGTTGGAAGCCAATCTACGGACAGACGGTTCATCTCGTTTTATGAGCGGAAAAAGCAGATGGGGAACATTTCCATCCGCTTCCTTTGGCTGGAAAGTTTCCTCAGAAGACTTTTATGACATCAAATGGATGCCTAACCTGAAATTCCGTGCATCATATGGTGCCTTAGGTAACAATGGAACCTCCGATGAGTCTTTCCGCAAAAACGCCAACATCAACAATTATGAATATCAAGCGCTTTATAATCCAACAAACTATGTGTTAAACAACCAGCTCTATGTAGGTTTTGCGCAGACCGTATTGAGTAATGCGCTTCTGACTTGGGAAAACACTTATATCCTGAATGCTGGTTTAGATTTTGACCTTTTCAATTACAAACTAGGGGGCTCGATCGACGTTTTCAACAAAGTAACCGACAACATCTTAATCAACCTGCCTGCTCCGCTTGTCGTTGGAAATGCGACAATACCACGCACCAATGCGGCCAAAGTACGTAATAATGGTGTCGAGCTGAATTTGACTTACCGCGATAAAATTGGCGATAATTTTAAATTCAACATTGGTGGCAACTTTACCTTTATTGACAATAAAGTGGTCAAATTTAAAGGCAATGACAAGTCTATCAGTGGTTCCAATTTACTTCAGGAAGGTTATGCCATTAATACCCAATATATCCTGTTGACCGACCGCATATTACAGACAGATGCTGATATGCAGCTCGTGCAACAGATGATCGATAATGCGCCAATCGATCCAAACACCAATCAAAAAGTAAATCCATTCGCATCCTATGGTACACCTAAAAAAGGGGATCTCTTGTATAAAGACACCAATGGAGACGGCGTCATCAACGACAATGACCGGGTTCCGGTAGGTCATGGTACGGCGCCACGGATGACCTATGGTTTTAACATGGGATTCGATTATAAAGGATTTGATTTCTCGGTCTTCTTGCAAGGTAATGCAGGCAACAAAGTCGTGTGGACGGATGGTTATTACACACCCACTGTTCGCTGGGGCTATCAAATCAATCAGGAAATTGCTGATGGCCGATGGACTGAAGGTGCAACAGATGCAAAATTCCCGCGATTGTTGCCTTATACCGATACAAGAAACACCAAAAACAGTGATTTCTGGTTACAGAACAAGGCATTTATCCGCGTAAAAAATATCCAGCTGGGCTATACAATCCCGAACGATATCACTAAGCGGATACAGGTGCAAAACCTACGCGTATTTGCATCGCTGGAAAATTTTTGGACCATTACCAAATATAAAGGTTTCGATCCGGAGATCAGCGGTACCAACTATCCAACAATGAAACAGGCTGTTTTTGGCGTTAGCTTATCTTTCTAATAAGAAAGAAATGTAACTGGAGGTATCCCCTTCCTGTATTAAATAAATTATGGACAAAAGTTGAGGAGGTGGTTTAACACCTTTGAATATAACACATATCATGAATAATTAATTAAACCTCATGAAAAAAATTTCACTACTCATAGCCGGATGCATTGCTTTATCATCTTGTTATAAGCTTGATACCAACCCCTACAGTCAGGTAAGTGCTAGCACATTCTGGCAGAATGAAGACCAAGCCCTAGCTGGCGTACTGGGCTGTTATAATGATTTAAAGAAAGAAGCCACCTTTGGTTTGCAATTTTCTTACGATGGTCTTACCGATATTGGTCTGGGCTATGATCCCCCGGGTTTGGGCGAAGTGATCAGCGGTACTTTTACGGACCGTTCGTCAATTATTGTGGATAGATGGCAAGCGGGCTACGATCTTATCCAACGTTGTAATCATGCAATCGCGCATATCCAGCCTATGACCATAGACAAGGCCAAACAGGAGGGCTTTATTGCGGAAGCGAAGTTCTTACGTGCGCTGATGTACTTCCAGCTCACCAATCTATATGGCGCCTTGCCGATATACGATGAAACTGTCGACTTGAACAAAGATTTCGCTGATCTTAAAAATAGTCGCTCTTCTGTAGAAGATGTCAATAAGTTTATCCTCAATGACCTGAACTATGCAATTGAGAAATTGCCGGTAAGCTATGATGCAAAGTATTATGGAAGAATCACTAAAGGTGCAGCGTATGCTTTGAGAGGGAAAGTAGCCCTTTACAATAAAGATTGGGCTGGAGCAATCCGGGATTTTGAAGAGATTGTTTACAACAAGACCAACACGTATGGCTATAGTTTAAACACAAGCTACTCGGCCTTATTCACCATGGATGGTGATCAATCGCCGGAGATGATTTTTGCCATTCAGAATATGGGTGGTACGGGTTTCCCTTATGGTATGCCCATGGCCTTCTATATGGGAACGCGTTCAACCTTTGGTAGCGACTGGAACAACTGTATGCCGAGCACACGTCTTGCTGATCGCTACGAAAACCGAGATGGTAGTCCATTCAACTGGAATGATTATTTCCCCAACTATACAACCGATAATGCGGTCAAAAAACAGGCGATGGAGTCTACGCAATCTGGCGGCACACTTACCAAAGTACCAGATACAGCAAAACTGCGTCAGATCTATGCCAATCGCGATCCTCGGATGAATCAAACCTTGATCGTACCATATTCGCATTACTTAGGATGGAATGCAAACAAAGAAAGAGATATGCAGCTGATATTGGCAACCGGTGTAAACGAAAACTTTGGTCAGATCCGCAACAATCGGGGTTGGTACACCTATCTATGGCGGAAATTTGTTCCTGAAGGAAACCTAAAAGGCGCCATTACCGATCGTGCACATACACCGATCAATTTCCCTATCATACGTTTGGGCGATGTACTTTTGATGCTTTCCGAAGCGTACAACGAGTCCAATCAATTGGATAAAGCGATTACTGAGCTTAACAAAGTACGTACACGCTCTAAAATGCCCGCACTAAATAGTGGCAGCTCATTTTTGGTTGTCGGTAACAAAGCAGATATGAGTAAACGTATCCAGCACGAACGGGCCGTAGAACTAGCAGGTGAAGGATGGCGTTATTTTGATCTTAAGCGCTGGAACCTCTTAGAAAGCGTCTCCAAA
Organism: Sphingobacterium sp. HSC-15S19; assembly: GCF_050433745.1. Classification (NCBI taxonomy): domain Bacteria; kingdom Pseudomonadati; phylum Bacteroidota; class Sphingobacteriia; order Sphingobacteriales; family Sphingobacteriaceae; genus Sphingobacterium; species Sphingobacterium sp. HSC-15S19. Next base: position 90,830 of record NZ_JBNPWQ010000005.1, on the reverse strand, counting down.
GACTACATCGAAAAAAGTATTACTGGAGACAATCTCGTCACCCGGGGTTACCAAAGCCGTCATAAGCTTTGGCCAATACCAGGGCAAGAGATTGAAATGAACCCGGCATTACTACCACAAAATCAAGATTGGTAATTATGAGAATTTACTTAATCCTACTATTTTTCCTTAGCAGTTTTTCTTTCCAAAGACTGCTAGGGAAAGATCTGAACCTGCTAACAGGAGCATTTAAACAAGAGAACCTGAAAGCCAGCCTAGGCAATGACAAATCTTGGGTTCCCTACCCGGCTTATTCCGACCGTTTAGCCTGGGATAAGCTGATGGCTCCCTTTAAAGAGCGTATTATAAAAAAGGGAAACGAGGCCCTGAACTACCAGTGGCAGGTCGTCAAAGCAACCGACTACCTTGAATATGAGCGTTCAGGCAACCGCAGCATAATGGAAAAGCCAATGAACGAAAATTGTACTGCGCTGACCAACCTACTGTTGGCGGAGCTTGCAGAAGGACAGGGGCGCTTTGTTGACCAAATCCTAAACGGCAGTTGGCAATTGACGGAAATGGCAACATGGTCTCTCTCGGCACACCTTGGGGCCTTTCAGTCCAGTAAGCGATCATTGCCGCAAGAGCGCACACAAGTAGTCGATCTGATGGCCGGTGATGTAGGCTCTCTCCTCTCCTGGGTTCATTATTTCTTCCGCGATACGTTCAATACAATAAACCCCGAAATCAGTACCCGTCTAAAACAACAGATCCAACAACGCATTATACAGCCCTATCTGGATCGTAACGACATGTGGTGGCAGGCATTTGAACTCAAGGAAGGACAGTTGGTCAATAACTGGAATCCATGGTGTAACTTTAATGTTCTTACGGCCTTGCTTTTGGTTGAGGACAATCCCGATATACAACTGGCGGGAATTTATAAGACAATGTCTTCTGTGGATCGCTTTATCAATTATGTCAAAACAGACGGTGCCTGCGAAGAGGGACCCTCCTATTGGGGCCATGCTGCGGGCAAACTGTACGATTATTTAAAAATACTTTCGCTTGCCACCAAGGGCAAGATCAATATTTTTGATAAACCTGTAATTCGCGATATGGGTGAGTACATCGCACAATCCTATATTGGCGGAGATAAATGGGTAGTTAATTTTGCCGATGCTTCGGCAAAAGGTGGCGGCGATCCACTATTGATCTACCGTTATGGACAGGATGTCAATAGTAGCGAGATGATGCAATTTGCCCGATATATGGAAAATACCGGCGACAAAACTGCAAATTTCAAACCTTCAAGGGATATTTTTCGTGCCTTCGAGGACCTGAGATGCTATCCACAATTAGAGCGTGTTACCGCTTCACTCCCTCAAAATAATGCCAAGTGGTATCCGGAAACACAATTTATATATCTAAAAAAGGGCCCGTTTTTCTTTGCCGCCAAAGGTGGTTTCAATAATGAAAGTCACAACCATAACGATGTCGGGAGTTTTATCTTATACGAGGATCAACAACCACTGTTCATTGACGCCGGTGTCGGCACCTATACCAAAAAGACCTTTAGCGATGACAGATACAGTATCTGGACAATGCAGAGTGCTTACCATAATGTTCCGATGATCAATGGAGCAGACCAATCTTTTGGAAAGGAATATAAAGCTGAAAATGTAGCATTTCTGCCTGCACAAAATAGATTCCAACTTGATATTGGAAAAGCATATCCGAAGTCGGCGAATGTTGAACACTGGAATAGAAGTTACACCCTCGTACAAAATGGGCTGGACATTCAGGATGAGTTTAAAATCACAGGTCCTAAGCAGGCCAATATCATCCATTTTCTGGTTGCTCAGGAACCAAAAATTGGCAAAGGGGAAATCCTCCTCAATAATGGGCACGCAACCCTACACTTTGATGCTGGACAGTTCACGGCGAGCTACGATGTCATTCCTCAAGATGACCCACGTTTGAGTCAGGTATGGGGTAAGGAACTCTATCGCATCAAACTCACCGCTAAAAGCATCAAATCCGCTGGAAAATATACCTTTACGATTCGCCAAGAGGCTATAAAATAAAAAGAATCAGATTATTATGTAACTTACTAAGAATATAAGCCGTTATGAAAAAAAGAAAACCTGGTCTAAAAGCACTTTTTGTGATCACATCCAGTCTGATTGCACTGAGTTTTACAGATCAAAAACCAAGCTTTATTGACACAAGTTTTAGAGCTGCAGAAAAACAATATCAATTTTTAGAACAAGCAGCAGAAAAGCAGCACAAATTTCCACGCACATTGAGTCCTGCAGGAAAACTGGTAGGGACAGACGAATGGGATTGGACCGGCGGTTTCTTTCCAGGGTCACTATGGTATATCTACAACCATACCCATAATAAAGAGACCGAAGCTGCGGCGATCAAATGGACAGAGGCGCTTGAAAAAGCCAAAGACCTTGATCAACATCATGATATTGGTTTTGTGATGTATTGTTCCTATGGCAATGCCATTAAATACCTTAAAGATCCCAAAAAGGTTGCCGCTTACAAGGATATCCTCATCCACTCGGCCAATACTGCGCTTAAACGTTATAATCCGCAGGTGGGCGTCATCAAATCATGGAACGAGAAGAAGTCTTGGGACGGCAAGACCCTATGGAAATATCCAGTCATTATCGACAACATGATGAACCTGGAAATGCTGTGTTATGTGTCCGACTTGACTGGAGATACCAAATATAAGGATGTGGCCATCAGTCATGCCACCCAAACCATGAAAAACCATTTTCGTAAAGACCACAGTACTTACCATGTTGTCGATTACGATGGTAATGGCCATGCTATCCACCAACAAACGAACCAAGGCTATGCCGACAATTCAACCTGGGCACGCGGTCAAGCCTGGGCTATTTATGGATTTACCATGATGTACCGGGAGACCAAAAAACCAGAATTTCTTAAAACGGCAAAAGCGGCGGCAAAGTTTTACATGACCCATCCGAATCTTCCAAAAAATAAAATTCCGTATTGGGATTTTAATGCCGGAAAGCCGGGTTATAAATCGGATGCTGATTTTTCTTCCTTGAAATTAAATTTTGTGCCGCGCGATGCCTCAGCTGCAGCCATTGTTGCTTCTGCACTGATTGAACTCTCAACAATGACCACTGGCACCGAAAGCAAATCCTACTTGACATTTGCTCAGGAAAGCCTGCAAACACTATCAGGAGCCACCTATTTTGCTAAATATGCAAGCAATGGCGGTTTCTTATTGCAGCATAGTGTGGGTAGCTTACCCCATCATTCGGAAATCGATGTTCCGCTGACCTATGCAGATTATTATTATCTGGAAGGTTTGACACGGTTGGAGCAGCTCAAAAAATAAAAATACAAAGGGGAGATATTTAATATCTCCCCTTTGTATTTTTATAAGCTTTCCAATTGAATCTGGATTATTTCTTCCCGATCGCGATTTGGTTACTTACAGTACTCCCTGCGTATTCGCCCTGTGGAAGCGAAACCTCCAGCGATTGATTTACACGAAGCTGTTTATTGACGAGTTGAACCTTCACTGTTTTGGCTCTTTGGAGTGGATCTGCAACATCAAGCTGCATGCTAGTTGTTTCGCGCATACTCAATTGTATGATAGCAGGTTGATCGAGCTTTATAGACCAATTGCCAACTTGGTACGTTCCTGCTTGATAACAAACAATTTGTAGAATCCGGCTCCCTTTATGCTCCACCGCCTGTATATCCGATGTATTCTGCCAAATTTTTAGCTGCTGCATTGCTTTTGTATCAACAGTTTTGGTACCAGGCACAACAATATAAGCATAGCTCGCATTGTTTGGAGCAACAGCATGATCAAACCAAAGCTTGAAGACCTTTCCATGTACAACATCTTTGGAACGGGAACGGTTGATCCGGTACCAGGAACCAACCTGATCTTTGGTTGTCAATCCAACATTCATAGCTGCTGGAAAATAATACAGAACATTGTTATGGGTTATAAAATCGCCTACTTTGACAGATCTCTGTACTGAATCGAGTGCAGACATTTCCTTTCCATTCCAGACAACGGGTCCATTCAGCCAGGTTTGGTTTAAGGTTGTTACCACAGCTTCTGGCGCAGCACAGTGAATCCCAGCCCCCAAACAAACGATTTCCCGATCGAAAAAGAACCAGGCTTTTTGAGCCTTGACCCCGTCGTACTGGACCGACATAGCTGAGGCTCCTGTCTTATCGTTGCTTACGCCGCCTGCAAAGTTATTTGCAGCAAGTGCTCCCCATTGTTCTTTCAATTCCAGGTCGCCCGGATAATCTCGTGTTGTCGTTCCAGGAATTTTATCCCATTCCCATACGGGCATAATATTATAATATTCGGGTCCAAATACCTGAATATTGGTCACACCATCTGACATATTGCGCCCAAGAACGTTTTCTCCATTTCCAGACTCCGATTTATTGGTACGGCTACTGGCCAATCGAACATTAAAGTGGAATTGCTTACGCAGATGAGTCGTGTAGTCTCCTTTCCAGTAATGGCGGTGGACCTCGATATGCTCAGCGTCATAAGGCTGGACGCTATCTAGTTTTGCTAGCGCTTTGTTCCAAATGGTATTTTTGGCGGGATCAATCAACTTCATTTGTTGTAATATGGCGGTCTCCTGTGTTTTTTCCAAGATATTGGGGCGTGAGATCCCGCGACCATGTACATTAAAATCGATATAGCGCGAACGAATAATTGGCAGGTAGGTTTCAGTAAGAAATTGTTCAAAAAGGCCGAGCCTCTTCATGTCTACAGCATAAGGTGTCTCCCGCACATAGGCCATAACTTTTGAGATCCCCTTCAGAAATTCCTCCCCATAGCCTGCAATGTATAATTGAGGGCCATGTTGTAAGTAAGAGAAATCATATTGCAGTCCTTCCTTGCCATTCACGAGCTGTATCGGAAAAAGCAGCTGCTCCATCGCAGCAGCTAAAAGATTTTCATCTTCCAAGATCAATGCACGATAAAAATAGTGCATGGCAATATCACTTTTATTCGCCCCTGTTTTTGTGTAAGGATCGCCACGCTTCATCAGCTCAACAAGTGGAGTCTCTAGTGTAGTAGGAATTTTTTCCTTTCCAAATTTCATCAGGATAAGACAGACACCGATGGCTTTTGGCGAAGCGATCTCGTTATGCCACCAATTTGAAGACTCAAAACGATTATTTGCCCAATATTGTGCGGCAAGCAGGATTTTATCGTAAAGTGATTTTTCCTGATAAGATGCACTTTGTGGAGACACATAGGCAACAATAAGTGTCCTTAACCGATCCAAGTGCTCTCCCGGAGGCCAAAGCGATATTGACTTACTGCTGTAATCGATATCTGCCCAAGTACCGTCAGCACGCAGTTGATTACATAGGCTTAACGTTTTATCTGCATTTGGCAATGGGCCACTTAACTCATCATCGTATACATGCTTTTTAATACGCACAAACGTATCGCTGTTCTGCGCCTTTGCCATAACCAAGGCAAAGGACAATAAAAATAGGATTAGTCCTTTCATCTGTTTTTAGTATTCATTACTTAAGGATATTGTCGTTCTGCGGCTCGTCCGACGACTTCCATCCGGTGTTTCATCAGTTGATTTTGATCATTGTCCAATACAGAGCTTAGCCATTTTGGATTCTCCAGTCCCTTTTCCCATTCCTTCAGTTTATTCAGCATCTCCTTTACACGCTCAGGATACTTCGTGGCTAGATTATGCTGTTCCCGAAGGTCATCCCTAAGATTGAACAATAATATCGGATCATCTTTAACCACAATCAGTTTCCATTCTTTGTGTCGCACAGCACGTGCAATCCCTCGACGCCAGAATAAATAGTCGTGTCCATTTTTCACATCCTTATAGGAAGATAGCAAACTGATGCCATCGATTTGCTGCCCCTGGATGTTCTTCCCTTTTATTGCCTCGATGCTGGTGGGTAAGATATCCATTCCCGATACCATGGCATCTGATGTTATCCCTTTCGGTAGCTTGGCTGGCCATTGCATGATAAGGGGAACCCGGATTCCACCTTCCCATTTCGATCCCTTTAAACCACGCAATTGTCCATTGTCTGCGCCATTATTTGTTGCCGCTCCATTATCATTCATAAAAATGATTAAGGTGTTTTCATAAAGTCCTTCTTGCTTTAAATGTTCAACCAGACGTCCAATATTTTCATCCATATTATCCAGCATAGCCAAGTAAGCACGACGCAATGGATCAGCTACATTTTTATACTTATCAATAGTCTTCAGGGGCGCTTCGACAGGTGTATGCACTGCATTGAAAGCTAAATACATAAAAAAGGGCTGGCTTCGATACTGTTGAATATACGCAATTGCTTTATTGGTCAATGTTTCAGTCAAATAATGAATTGAGTCTTCGGGGACTATACGTCGATCGTCATAAAGCAGCTGCGTTGGCTTCACGGCACCATGGATTGGGAAGTAAGGCCGGTCACCACCGATAAAACCATAGAAATGGTCAAACCCACGTTTCAATGGATTAAATTGTGGACCATCCCCTTGATGCCATTTGCCAATCGCTACAGTTTTATAGCCGTTATACTTCATGAAGTCAGCAATGGTGGCTACCTGCGTATCCATTCCGATATCTTCAGGTGCGACACCCGCAGTGGGACGTTTCGAAATATTATGTTCAAAACCAAAGCGCTGCTGGTAGCGGCCAGAAAGTAAGCCCGCCCGAGAAGGAGCGCATACTGAAGCTGAGGCATAGGCCGACTGAAAACGTACGCCATTTTTCGCAAGTGCATCAATATTGGGGGTATAGACCTCCCTACCGCCGTAACAACCAAAATCATCATAACCTCCATCGTCGCTCAGGATGACAATAACGTTAGGATGTTGCTGTCCGAATACAGAAATCCCAAACCTAAAGAGTATATTCACAAGAGTTAATATACTATAGCAAGTAAATCGGTAGATCATAACATTAGATTTATCCTTAAATGTATCGTTAAATGTATAGGATTTTTTGTTAAAAAACCGCAAACGATTTCGTTAGGCTATTTTTAGACGATTAAAAATAAAGGTCAGAGATGAAAACAGATGAAAAAAAATTGGTCGGTACACTTGCTCATTTTTTGGTCAGTGATTCGGATGGCACTGCATTAAGCTCGTTTTTGTGTTCATTGACCTATCACCCCAGTACCATTAGAACCGAACTCGTTCAATTGTTGAACAAATGGCAAAACAAAGCAGCTGGAACAGTATTTCCCGGGGAGGACCTCTGGACAGATTTTAAGCAACTTGTGGGAAGCAATCCCGATCTTGGCGTGGCTGTGGTTGATGGCTGTAGCATCAACGATATTGCAAGTTTTTACGAAGAAATCAATGCCGTCTACATGTCCAGCGAAAGCTGGAAGATAGGAAGCCTAGATGGCTTTGACGATTTGCTTTACGGTGGATTTGGTAACTTTAAAGATGCTGTTTCACATTGCATTGTTTGGAAGGATATTGCACACAGCAGGGCATCATTGGGCGTTGAAACAACTTTGGCCTATTATAGAGGGAAACTTGGAGCAGAATCACCATTCAATCAAACGCATTTTCAAAAGAAACTAGATGAGCTAAAAGCTGGTCGTGGAGAAACCTATTTTGACATTGTTGCCGATATCATCCAATCGCACCGCAAAGTAATCTGGATTTACAACGGGTATCCTCAGCACAAATCGGTATATTTATAATAACTAAACTTAACATATGAAGCATCTTATCCGCCTAGTTTTCCTGCTCCTATTCTTCCAACAAGTTGCACAGGCCAGTGAGCGACTTAAAGTTGCTGTTGCGGGGCTCAACCATGACCACGTATTCTTGCTTTTAAATTTATATAAGGATAAAAAAGTCGATATTATCGGTATTGCCGAACCGAATCAAACCTTATCAAACAAAATACGAACGCAGTATAATTTACCTGACACAATCTTCTACCATGACTTACCAAGCTTATTGAAACATGTCAAACCGGATGCGGTACTCGCCTACAATCCAACCGATGAGCATATCCTCGTCGCAGAGACCTGTCTCCCGCTTAAGATCCCTGTAATGGTAGAGAAGCCTCTTGCTACGACTCTTTCTGACGCAAAACGTATTGCATTTTTGTCCAAACAGTTCGCAACACCCTTTTTGGTAAATTACGAAACGACCTGGTATAAAAGTAATCAACAGTTGAAGCAGTTGGTCGACAAGGGTGAAATTGGAAAAATCACACGTATACTTGTAAAAGACGGTCACGAAGGACCTAAAGAAATCGGCTGCAGCAATTACTTCCTCGACTGGCTTACTGATCCGAAAAAAAATGGTGGCGGTGCAGTGATGGATTTTGGCTGTTATGGCGCCAATCTGATGACCTGGCTCAAAAATGGAGAAAGGCCAATTTCAGTGACAGCCTTTACACAACAGCTCAAGCCAGAGGTTTATCCAAAGGTAGACGACAATGCCACCATCATACTAAGCTACCGTGACGGCAGCACGGGCATTATTCAAGCTTCTTGGGCTTGGCCATACAGTGTTAAAGATCTGCAGGTTTTTGGCACAAAAGCTCAGCTCTACGCTAAAAATGATAAAGAGCTTCTAAAATACAAACAGCAGAATGATCCACCTACACATATACCGACTACGGTCCCCTATTTTGAGAACCATATTGCCTATCTCGAACAGGTTCTGAAAGATGCTATGGCTCCAGAAAATGATCTCGGATCGATCAATAATAATGTCACTGTGGTCGAAATCCTGGAAGCGGCAAAACGCTCGGCTAAAGAAGGAAAGTCCATTATTTTAAAATAAAAAAGGTCCGTAGCTTGCAATGCTGCGGACCTTTTTCATGCCTTCCCATAAGCCATAGACAAAGCCGATCTGCTCAGTTAATAGATTAGCAATCGGCCTAGTTAGTTGGCTAAGGGTCTAAGGGGTCATCAGGATCGATCGTATAGGCCTCTTCTTTTGCCTTGAACTCGATGATCACATCTGAAATTCGTTTACCCAATGTATAGGGAATATACCCCAATTCACGCATACAACGATCGCCCATCTTTTCCACCGCATCAATGTGCACTTTACTACTGTTAACGATGGCGTATTTATCTTTCGGAAAACCATAATTTAACAGGATACGTGCTGTATTACGCAAATTTGTGGTCGTATGTCTCGCATGTGGATCAATCAATATTGCCGCTTCAGGTACTCCCATAATCTCGATCAGATACTTTTTCATTTCTATTGCCTCAATAAAGCGAGTCTTATAGGGATGTACTTTACCGCCAGACAACACAATAAAAGGGGCCAATTTTTCAAAGTAGCTTCGGGCTGCCATCCGCGCACGTAACATTCCACCTGGACTAATAGGCTGTCCATACACCTCGGGGCCTGCACCTAAGGTCAGCAACAGACTATAGGGATAGCTTGCGAAATCGGTATTTTTGACCGCTTCGTAAGCTTTCTTGTTTTCGAGTTCAATCAGCGGTTCTAGTTGTGCCGCGTCCCATCGCTCATTAATTTCCAACAAGCGTACAGCAGTCATCATGGTCAAAAAAAATGCCGTTTTATGTGTTGGAATATCCTTGCGGACGTCTTGGCGAACATCGTCCAAAAGATGAAGGTAGGCCGCACGTTTTACATCGAAAGAGATCGAATCTATTTTGGGGTAATTGGGACTTTTACCTCCGCCATAGACGTCCACCACATAATTCATTGCCTTTAAATCCTGTTTCAAGGCTTTCGTAAAATAGGCCTTTGCCGTTTCATGATGCAACACACCATAGGTCATTGATGGAATAAGACTAGCCTGAACAAGCTGGTCCAATTTCTTGTTATGCCCAATTTGCTCCGCCAGCTGCTCTGCCAACAGGTCAATTTCGTTCTCCTGCCATTTGAAGGCATTCAAATAGCACATGAGATCGGGACAACTGGCGCTGTTGTTAAAACGTTCGAACCGTTTTTCCAACACCTGTGCTATCGGCTTGGAGCCCACGAGCTCCTGTATAAGGGCAGGATCTTTTAAGAGCAAATAGGATGCATAATAATTCTTCTTGATCAGCCAATCCTGTGGACCGTCAGGCATATTGTTTACTTGACCTTTGGAAATATGCAGGCAGCATATTCCCAAGGTAAGTAACAAGATCTTTCTGATATTTTTTATCATATCTATTCCATTGCAGATTAATAACCAGGATTTTGATACATACGTACCGGATCCAGCTTATATTCATCAAAAGGAATTGGATAGTATCGATCTTTTGTCGAGATATTGGAGATTTTAGCATTTCCATAATCAGCCTGGCTCTTCGTTTTGAAATAAGTCACCAGTTCTTGTGCATTATAATTACGGATCAAATCAAACCAACGTTGGTTTTCAAATGCCAGTTCTACACGGCGTTCATGCAATATGGCCTCCTTTAAGGTTGGATATTTACTACGATAGGTAGTATTTAGCATTGAAGTAGCATACGAAGGCAATCCAGCACGTTCACGTACCTGATCCAAAAGCGCGATAGCTTCCGCATCTTTACCCAAGTGATATTTTGCTTCTGCCAACAACAGCATCACATCGGCGTAACGGATCAAGATCCAGTCGTTTCCGCCCCAACCATTGGTACCTGCAGCGTCACTGTTATCTCTAAATTTGGTTACAAACCAATCGTTAACTTGCGTATTGGCGGCAAACTTTACCGAGAAGCCTTTTCGGATATCGTCTTGCTCGTAATCTTTAATCAAATCTAGTTTCGCAACTTCGCCAGCACCTGTAGAGTTATAGCGTGAGTTGATGGTCTCCCCTCTCGCCTGGTAATTACGGGCAATACTCGAGCTATAGTTTTGGTCACCTTGTTTGTACTGAATCTGAAAAACAAGTTCTTTACAGCTATTTTTCTTGGTCACATCGAAAACATCCGCATAGGGGATTTCGTTCAGTTTACCAAAAGTTCGCATTTGGTAGGCCGCATTAAGGTACTGTTCTGCCTTCGCAAAATTTTCTGCACTCCCCGACGTCTGCGTTGCTCCCAACGTTAAGTATACTTGTCCCAAAATTGCATTAATAGCCGATTTAGATGCTCTGCCAATGACGTAATCTTTCTGTGTATTGGGAAGATTGCTGGACAATGCCTCTGTCAAATCCTTAATGATCTGTTCGTACACAACCGACTCTTTTTGCCGAAAAGCCAATTCATTTGCTTGCTCTTTACTGGTCACCTGTACCGTAGATAATGGAATATCTCCGAATTTACGCACCATATGGAAATATAATAATGCACGAACGAATTTCGCTTCCGCAATATAACGTCCTTTTAATTCTGCACTCGTAAAGGTCACATCGTCGACATGTGACAGAACCACATTACAGCGGCTGATTGCCGCATACATAGCCGACCAATGCGTCTTTAGATAGGTATTACTTGGCAGCAACGAAAAGTCATTGAATTGGAATGGCTCGCCGGCGTTGGATTGGTTATCATTACGTCCACTATTATCCGAACGTTCCTCATTATACAATGTACTGGATTCTCCGATCGTACTTCCCGAACGAAGGGACTGGTAAAGACCGTTAACCGCCAAGAGCACATCATTTTCTGACTTGAAGTAATCATCAATCGTAACGGCGTTGGGATTTTTCTGATTTAAAAAATCTTTGGTACATGAAGACAATGCCAACAAAACAAAGGGTAATATATATCTTTTTTTCATCCTGTTATTTTTTTATTTTTCATCAGCCCACGGAACTACAAAGAGCAGTCTGTAGGACTATTTTACAATACTGGAGCTTAACACGGGGCTTTCCTTGATATTCCTACGCACAACAGCTCCTCGATCCTGCTATTAGAACGTTACTTTCACACCAAGGTTATATGATCTCACCAATGGATAAAGCCCATAATCCACACCTGGAGTCAGGTTGCCGCGTTGATTATAATCGGGTTCCGGATTGTAGCCTTTGTATTTAGAAATCGTAAATGGATTGTCCACGGTCGCGTAGACCCTTACCCCAGAAAGTGTTAATTTTTCTGCTAGGCTTTTGGGAAGATTATAACCCAAGGCAATATTTGTCATACGCAAGAATGAACCGTCCTGCAGATAAAAATCGGAAAGACGTGTACTGTTACTTTGCGTACCGCCACGCGATGCACGGTAGACTTTACCATTTCCCGGATTTTGAGCCGAACGGTAGCGTTGTGCGACATCCGCATATTGGTTACCGGAACCTTCCATATTGTAGAGGTAATAATCATAGCCATCCAGCACTTTATTCCCTTGGGAGCCATTAAATGATGCCCGTAGATCAAATGCCTTATAGCGTGCGTTAACGGCAAAGCCATAGGTAAAATTAGGATGCGGATTGCCGATCACACGTTTATCGGCATCATTGACGATACCATTGCCATCTACATCTTCAAAATAAAGATCTCCTGGTTGCAGTGGGGTTGTTGAAGCCGCAGAAGGTGCGACAGTTTTATAGTTTTCCTCTGTTGCAACACCCAGAACTTTAAAACCATAGAACATACCAATTGGACTTCCTTCTTGTGTAATATGCGTTAAGTAGGAGCGTTCAGCACCATTCGTCAGAATGGTAGAAGCCCCACCAAGATCGAGCACTTTATTTCTGTTGACATTGATATTCCCACTGAATCCTAATTCAAATTCATTTTTGCGAATCAGTGTTGCATCAATCTGTAGATCAAAACCTTTATTCTGCACCTTCGAATTTGGCAGATTGGTCAGGATCGTTGTTGATCCAGATACAGCGGAGAGTGGCTGGTTGAATAATAAATTGAAGGAACGGCTCAGGTAAAAGTTGGTCATAATGTTGAGGCGGCCTTTCAACAAACCGAGATCAAGACCGGCGTTGTATTGCGAAGTTGTTTCCCAGCTCAATTTTGGATCGAGTAGATTGCCAGCCGTATAAGAGGTTTCTACTTTATCCCCAAGGATCACACCTGCTGGTGAGTTGATCACGGATATCGCATTGTAATCACCAATATTATTATTTCCACTACGTCCCCAGCTCGCTCTTAGTTTGACTGTCGATTGTTGCCCTAACCAATCCGTATAAAACTCCTCCTTGGAGAGGGTCCACCCGGCTGAAACCGATGGGAAAGTTCCCCATTTACTGTTCGGTCCAAAGCGTGACGAACCGTCAGTACGAATGGATGCCGAAAGGAAATATTTCGAATCGAAGCTGTAATTTACGCGGCTGAAATAAGACTGGAGCGTTGTCGTACGTTTGAACGTATCGTCTTTTAGCAATTGGAAATTAGAAGGATCCGCTCCTTTATCTGTAATTTCCCCAATTGCATTATTATTAAAACCGTTGGCTCTCACACCTTGATAATCATAATCTGTTCGTTGCGCCGAATAGCCCAATAAAGCGGATACCTGATGTTTACCACCAAAGGTCTTGTTATAGTTTAACGTTGTTTCCAGCAATTTGTCCAATTCATTTTTTGTCTTGGCATCTGCATAGGCAGCAGAAATTGCCTGCGGTGAAAACGGTTTGTTGTTTCCATCGGATATACTTGTCGGACGGAAATAATCATACTTCTCGTCATAAGTAGACAGTCCACCGTTTACTTTTAGATTTAGGCCATCCATAATGGAAAAATCTGCAAAGGCGTTATATACCCCTCTCTTTCCACGACGGTTGTTTTTAATCTCAGTAACATAAGCCAGTGGGTTTTCAGGGTTCTGGATACCGTAATTATTCGCCGAAAGATCGGCCATCAGGTATTTGGCATAGGTTCCATCTTCATTATAAACCGGCAGTGTCGGCAGATAGATTAAAGCCGCCATAGACGGACTTCTGTCGTAACGGCCTGTCGTCACCTCGTTATTGTCGTTATATGTAAACGATACGTTTGCGCCGACGGTCAACCTCTTGCTTACTTTGCTATCGATATTGGCACGAAAATTAAAGACTTTTTGATCCGTCCCCAGCATGATCCCTTGTTGATTCTGATAAGATCCACTTAGGAAATAGCGATTTTTTTCGTTACCGCCATACGTAGAGAGATTATGACGTTGGAAAGAAGCATTACGGTATAAGGCATCCTGCCAATCCGTATCATATTTCGCTTTTTTTGCGGTACCGGACGCAAAGTCATAGTAGTCTTCAGGAATACTTACTGAACCGGCATTTCCGACATTGGCGATACGCGTTTTATTATCATCAAAGCGTCTACTATCGCTCCAAGCGATCCCTTTCGTAGCCAGAAGGTCTTTATAGGAATTGTTACGACCATCAATCAAGAGATCAATAAACTGTTCCGAATTTAAAACATCGATTTTCTTGGAAAGCTGACCAAAGCCGCCCAATACTTCGTAGTCCACATTACTTTTACCTTCCTTGCCACGCTTGGTTGTAATCAATACAACACCACCAGCGCCACGGGACCCATAGATCGCAGCAGAAGCGGCATCCTTTAAAACATCGATAGACTCAATATCATTGGGGTTGATATTGAGATTGTTCCCTGCTGGATAACCATCAATAACGTACAATGGATCCGAACCAGCATTGATCGATCCCATTCCGCGAACACGCATTTTGGTCCCATCGTATGGAGCACCACTTGTTTGCATCACCTGTACACCTGCTACTTTACCAACCAACGCCTGGGATAATTTTGGTGCGCTCAAATTGAGTTCCTCGGCCTTAACACTGGCAATAGCACCAGTGACATCCGACTTTCTGATCCGCTGGTATCCGATAGAGATGGTCACCTCTTCCAGTGTGTTCTCATCAGTCTGTAGGAAAAATATCTGCCCATTGGATTGGGTAACAGCTTGCACAAGTCTGCTATACCCAATAAAGGAAACACTCAGGTTATCGCCCATTTCGGCTTCGATCTGAAAATTTCCTTTTTCGTCAGACTGAACAGATTTTTTACTTTTCAAATTTTGAACAGTTGCTCCGGCGACAGCATTTCCTTGGGCGTCGACGACACGGCCTTTGACCATCCCCTGTACATGCGTAAATTGGGACGTGGTTAGTGTGAACGATTTGGCTTGAACAGCGGGTGAGCTCGCTGCAATGGCACATAACAACCAAAAGACATTGTTGGCTTTAAATTTCATAAGTAGCGCATTTGATTTATGGTTACAAGATTACAAATGCTATATGAAGGCAGGGTCAATAAAACATTAACAGTTTTTAACTAAACCGAGTTAGCATGTCATGAAAGCTTAACAAAAGGATAACAATACACCTAAGATTTATTTCCTAAGATTCCTGCTAACAAAGCTATAAATCAATAAAATCAGAAGATATAAAGTAGCAGAAAAAAGAATATTGCCGATCAATTTTAGAGGTTCAAATTCATGGTATCCAACCTGCTCATTAAGATCTGGGCTATAGCCGCTTCCTTCCCTATAAAATGTCCAGGGAAATCCTATTGTCAAGTTGCCGTCAACGTCAAGTTGATTATGATAGAAACAAGCTGTCAAAATAGCAAAAACACCAATAGTACCAATAAAAACTTTACATAATACTGGTACTAATGATGTTTTTCGTTGTTCAGGTTTTGCATGCATGATTAAATATAGCAATTCATTTTGATTGCATGTTATAATCACTATCGTTAGCCAATTAATGACGAGTTAGGTTTAAACATTTTGATCGTCGTATTTTACAAGGTTGATCAAACTTAACATAAAGTTACGCTATATCGTCCCCTTCATCTTCTTTCATAATACTATGAATACGATCCTCTAAAACTTTTTTGTGCCAGGCATCCAACAGTAGTCTTGTATTTCCGATCAGATCATCTCCACCAGTCTCCATCATTTTCACCCACTCTTCTGCAAATTCCCTATATTCAACAATACTGTTTTCGGACTGTGTATATTGGATCAAATATTCCATCGCAAATAGATTAGCCCAGCGATTGGGTTGTATTGGATCACACATATACTCTGCAATGTCAATTTTATCAATAAATTCCTGTACAACTTCTTCCGGTGTGAAATTGAACAGATCGCAGAACTGTTTAAATGCTGTTGTCAATTTAATATTTTCGAATGTTTCCATTATTTATTTAATTTAAGAAGTCATCATTTTTTTTATCCTAGTTACCTCTATTTAACCGCTGTAAGATTACGCCATCTTCATCAAAAGACAGGTTGTTTCCCAAACTTTCCAAAGGTTGTTTATAACTCAAATTAGTCCTCCTTAGTTTCCAAAAGATTATCTAGCCAGACGTGATAAAGTGCAACTCTTTGATCAAGATCCCGATAGAAAAAATATCGTTTATTAAGCTCCTGCAAATCCATTATAAATCGTTTAAAAAAAGATGTATTACGATATTCCCAATCAATAAGGCCGCCATAACCGTCAAGGACACGATGAATAAATCCCAAAACTGGATTATAAGTCGCTTTATCGAGGTGCATTGCTGCTAAAAAATCAGGTGTTGATGCCTGCAGCATCATGGTATTGATATAATGCGATGGATGAACGGAATTCATAATGCAAGTCAGCAGAAAATCCTTACTCAATTTAAAGTATATGTTTTCATCTAAATAAATTCGATCTTTAAGCATTACCTTTTTAGCAAAAAGATCATAAAGCTGCGCAGTAATAATACGCCCTCTATTTCTGCGTTCGCCGGTACTATAATTTCTATTGACTGCTAATTTTACCTGACGTCGCAATAATTTTATCCCAACATCCCTGTCATTATCTTTGAATTCGATCTTCAAACGATTATGGTCTTTAGGAATTTTATCGTTGATAAAACGTATAGCCCTAGTCACAATATTATAGCTCGAATTATCTTTAAAATTCTGATCTATAAAAGAGTAATGATCTAGAAACAATTGAATAAAAGCTGGCACAGCGATACCAAAAAGCTCACATATTAACCGAAAATTTCGTGGTACCTTTAAAGGTACTCCAATTATATCTTCCATATTTTTTAATATTTTTTATTTATGTGCGATATAGCGGAAGCCAAAACTCTTGGCTTTAGTTTTCCGCAGCGGTGCACTCCCTTTCTTTCCTACGAACACGCCAATTTCATGCATCAAGCTTTTTATGCAAATTTTTTCTCCCAGATACTTTTCCGCATAACGCCATAGTTCAAGCGGTGTTCTATATTTCTTAAAATAATCCATCTCGATAAGCTTACCCAAAACGATTTCCACTACCATGCAATCGCATGCGAACTGTTCAGCTTGGGCTGAATCTTCTACCCTGATTTCCTCCATTAATTGAAAAAAAGTCATAGTTTCAACGGAATTGATAAAATATTCCATTTGATAATATCGAATAGCCTTTTCTTCCCAAATCGTCAACTCAAACTGATAGCTAGATTTATTGTCAAATCTACTGATATCTATACCCCTACGATTAAATACCCAACTGAGATGCACCATAACTTCAAGATTTCCGGCTGGGATTTTAAGTTCTTCCATTTCCTTAACATAGGTTTGCTCTTGTCCCATTAAGAAAGCCATTTCTTCACGGGTAAAACCGCAGCTGATCCGATTTAATATCAGGAGATAAATAATACCCGCATAGTACATGGAAAATTCTGCGCGAAATCTCTCTCTGCCAATATCATTAATTAAATTTTGCATGCTCCTCCTTTCTATCAACAGGATAAAAAGAATACCTTCCTTCCACATTTCTGACGACCAACCTGTTTTGCTGAATGAGTCCATACAGCACATTTTTCAAATGCCTTGGATAAATCTGGAGATGAACCTGTCCCGTTTCCTTAACTTTCCGAAACAGTTGCCAAGGAGCTGCACCATGCCCAAAGAACTCCAGATCCAATAGCCCTTCAATCTTTTGGCGCACATGTAACATCGCATCCGATTCAAGCTGGACATCTTTTTCAGCTTTCCATTCCTCAAATTGCAATGCAATTGAAGACTTTTTTTGCGAGACAAACCGCCAAGGAATTTCGATAGAATAATGCCACCTGACCTCGTCCTCTTCAATATGAAGACGGACGAGACGTTCTTCGGTAACTTCATATCTTTCGCGATTGAATTCCATCGGTTCAATGCATGAGCTCATGTATATTCGATCCAGCAAGATCGATTCCTGGGTCAAAAAACTTCGTACCTGATACATTTTTTCAAAGTCTAAATATGCATGATCAGGTCTACCAACCAAGAACGACAGTTCTTCAGGTCTCCAGCCCTTTTCTATTCTCCGTTTTAGATAGGTGTACCATAGTTGAAAATCGTGCGAAAACATCATTCCCCCATAGGATGCTTTTTGTGGAGATACTTTTTTGATCATTATAGTGTACAATTGGTTATTCAAATAATTTAAGCAGCTCATCTTTACTGATCGATTTCATTAGATTAGCCTCATCTAAAATCAGTCCTTCGGATATTCGTTTTTTACTTTCTTGAAGGGCTAAGATGTGCTCCTCAACGGAATCCCGACAAACAATCTTATAAGCCATCACATGCTTTTCTTGCCCTATTCGATAACAACGATCTATCGCCTGTGCTTCGGCAGCAGGATTCCACCAGGGATCCAAAATATAGACATAGTCGGCAGCCGTTAGATTTAAGCCGGTTCCTCCCGCTTTAAGGCTAATGAGAAACACACGGCATTCGTCCTCGTTCTGAAATCTTTCGACCGCATTTTGCCGCTGATCTTGATTCATCTTACCATCAAGGTAGACATAAGCTATTCCCTTATTTTCGATTCGTTGAGCCACCAGCTTAAGCATGGAAGTATACGCCGAAAAGAGAAGAATCTTATGATTTGGAGCTACTTCATCCATGATCTCATCAATAAAATCCAATTTAATAGATTCATGACCGAAGCCGCCATCTTTCATCAGAATGGGGGAGTTGCAAAGCTGCCGTAGTTTTTGCAGCGCCTCGATCGCTAAAAATTTGGATTTCGTGGAATCAGCGCTATTCAGATTATTTTCAATCTCTCCCTTGAATATTTTTCTGACCTTATCGTATATTTTCCTTTGCTCTGGAAGCATATCCATATAGAGAATTGTTTCGGTCTTTTCAGGAAGGTCCAAAGCAACCTGTTTTTTTGTACGCCGAAGAATAAAAGGTTGGATCATCTTTTGGAGGCTAGAAGTCGTCTCTTGAACCATATCTACCTCTTTGACACCCTTATATGCCTTATTAAAATTTCGATAATCTCCAAAGAAACCAGGATTAACTAAAGACATTTGCGCATAAATATCTTGTATACCGTTTTCAACTGGCGTTCCTGTCATCGCTACACGGTAATCGGCCTTAACCATTGACAGCACCTCAAAACGCTTCGAATTACGGTTCTTGACGGCTTGGGATTCGTCCATAATCAGATAGCTAAAGTCTAAACTGGTTAAATACGCCGCATCAGTCAACATCGTTCCATATGTCGTAAGAACTACAGTGCCTTCCTCTTCAAAAATAAATGCTTCCCGGTGTTTCCCATGATAGATTTCTATTTTTCGATAGGGGGCGAACTTTTTATATTCATTTTCCCAATTGAACAAAAGAGAGTTCGGGACAACCACTAAAGCAGATTTTCCTGTAGAATGCTGTTGATAAAAGTATTCCAGCACTGTTATAATCTGCAATGTTTTCCCTAAACCCATATCATCAGCCAAAAGGCCGCCCCACTGAAATTCATTCAAAAAAGTGAGCCAGCTGAAACCTACCTGCTGATAAGGTCGTAATTGCGCTTTTAAGCTTCTAGGGATTTCCAAAAGAGGGATTTCATCCAAAGCTGCGAGTTTTTCACGACGTTCCCGAATACTGTCCTGAATAATTTTTTTATCTATTTTATCCAAAACCTTCTGCATAGACACAAGTTGAATTGTATTTAAGACAAAACAATCTTCTTCTCTTCTTCCTCCTAAAAACAATGGCCTGAAGATTTCTCGGTCAGCGCGGCGTATAATGCCAAAAGCCCCTTCAGTAAGAGTAAAAACTTTATCTGTTCCCATAATCAAATCCTCAAATTCATCCATTGAAATTGTGTGTCTTCCAAATTTCGGCCCCAGTAGAATTGAACATAGGTTATTTTCCAGACGGATATTACGTACAGTACAATTTAGAGGGAAAGGATAGTATGCGCTACCTTGCTGAAGATGGTCAATTTCTAACGAAATTTCATTGAGAGAGCAGCTTTCCATGAAATCAAATAGCCAAGTGGTATTTTCAATTTCTTTCAAAGGAATCAACCAGTTATTTTCTAATGCTGTCTCCTTAAGAATCGGATGTTGTGTTTTAACAAATTCCTGAAAAACCTGTTCTTCGAGCTTATCCCTTTCAAAATATGCCAATTGATTCTGTCTCTCCCCTAAAATCAAATTGCTACTGGAGTTTAACAAAAACCTACCCTCTTTCTCATATTCGGCAAAAGCCGCTATACAAAGGAATTGGTCAATTACAGAAATAGTAGCTATTTTTTTAAACGGCTTAAAGACTTGAGGAATTGTCATATTTTCCCCTACCCTATTTAAGATGACAAGCTCCGCTATTTTTGATAGGGGTATCAGATAATCGTTCAAGAAGGTATGATAATTCTCTTTAAAGACAGTCAATCTATATTTCCATTGTCTAAACTTTTGCAATACTCCAACCTGGGTCAGGTTATCAATAAATAAAATTTCCTCGTTAGATATTTTCAGAAAGAAACAATTTTCATCCCCCAAAAACTCAGGACAATCTATTAGCTGGTTTCTGTAATAGAGACAAATTCGCATTTTCAGATATTGATCCTGATCATCAATTTCGACTTTGAGCTGCAAATCCCCCTGTGCTTTATTTAATGTAGCAGCACCCAGCACGCTCGAATTTTTCAAATTAATCTGATGTGCAAATCGATAGCGTTTAAATGTTTCGGCAAAACGTAATTTAACTGGAAACGGAGGATCCTCCAGTAAATCACGCCATACCTGTATAATTTCCCATTGTTTCCGCTCGAAGTAGTTGATATCTTCACTGATTAGATCCTTCTTCTCTTCCCGAAGTATTTTATCTTCATTAAGGAGGGCGGCAAATCGACGACTGAACAATTCCAGATACTGATCATAAGAATTTAAAGACATCTTCAAGTTACTTTCGTCCAATAGATAAGAGTGCGAAAAGGAACGAGAGCGTTTAAATTTATAATGAAAAGGGAAAAAAACAGGCAGACCAAAAGCGGAAAAATTTATTGTAACAAAAAAACATACTTCATCGTTTCGCTGTAAATCGAGATATCCTTCCAAGTTACGTGCAGGCAGACGAAGTCCACTCTCATAATCATTAGGAGCTAAACGATAAAATCGTCCATATTCATTATTCATTTCTACAGTTAACTCCGCATAAGAATAGTTCTCACAGACCTTAAATGGCACGATTTTTTTCTTCCATAGTGGCAAATTATTGATTTCAGCCCGATATAGGCCCTTTAAATAATTGGGGCAACTATCCAGTAATTTATTCGATAACAGGGTTGCTTCGTGTACGCAAAGCCCTGTTACATCGTCGCTACAAGAACAATTAATGCCGAGGTGTTCCGTAGTCAGTTCGACTTTAACCGTAGTACCCGAGAACTTTTTTAACTTAAGTTCATATTTTGGTGGATACGGTCGGACCTGAATAACAATATTCTCTCGTTCCATAAATGGAATCTCATCATCAGCATAATATTTGCTCAGGTAGCGCGGAGTCATTCTCCCTATAAATCCATCTTCCCAAGGAATTACAAGAGGTTCACTAGAATTTCTTTTTGGAAGTATTTTTTCGGCTGAACGGATCTTAGCATCCGTCGTAATGCAGTTAAAGCCAATTCCCATCATATCACTTCGTTTAATTTACCTTCAGATTTCACTTCCATATATTTTATACTTCGGTCGCACAAATCGACAAAGAAATCTGTAATTTCTCTCGCTTTTGACCTAAAGTAGTCCATATCAAGCTGAGCTAATTGTGAAGGAAGCTCATAGACCCGCCCTTTCATCTGTTTTAATAACTCTGCATTCAATATTTCTTCTACATCACCTCTGGCGGTAAAAAACTCCTTAACCTTTTTATCACAGATACAGGTCCAGTCCACCAGATCGGCTATCGTCACATTCATTGGGGCATAACCGATCCGTAGGTAGAGATAACTGTATAGTCCAATTGAAGTCAATTGATTTAAAAATAATACAGCCAATTGTGGACTAGCAAGTCCTTCAAAAGCAAATACACCTAGCAGATCCTGCATGAGTTTTGAATTGCGTGTCCATGAAATGGATGTCTTAAACAATGTATCATGCCAATTGATCGGAGAAACGGAATACGTCGGTTTATAACTCGGACGACGGTAAACAACAACAGATTCATTCCAGATGGTATGGGAGAAACGGCTGCCCAGATCCAGTTTTGTTGCCAGGAAATCTGTACTCATAAAAGCTACAATTGCAGTAACTCCACCATAAACGATTTTTCGAAAATGACAGTGACCTATTTTCTTTTTTATTACTGCAAGGTAGATTTCTGCCTTTTCATTTTCCTGCGGTGGAAAATGAAAAAGTCCTTTCCCATGCGCATCGCTGACGTAATAATTGAGCAGCATCATTTGTTCGGGATTATTCTCCTGACGAATCTGAGCCAGCACATGAAGTATATCTGTCTCATACCGCTCCGGCCAAGGAAATGCATGAAACTGCGAGGCCGTAGCATTCGATAATGCAGCGTCCTTCGCCGCCAGATTACCTACTGCAACTTCGACGTTTTTATTCGCGACTTTTTGTTCCGCTATTGCCAACAATTTTTCATGGCCCGCTTTAAGGCCTTCCATAAAACTCAGGTACAGCTGTTCAATCGTATAAAGAACAAACTTGCAATGCTCATAAAGCCAGGAGGCGTCAAAGGCGGAGATTTCGAGATCCTTGTTTTGTTTCACCGCATCAAAGGCGCTGTCCAATAATCTAAAACGTTTCTTTTCTTCCTCATCCTTTCCGACAATGGACTCCCTTAACATGGAAAAATGTTCATTGAGGCTTTTAATTCTGTTATTAACATGATGTACATTATTGGCTTTTCCGTCAATCATTAGCTGTAAAAAACGCAAATGATTTTCCATACTTTGATGTAACATAAATACAGCCCTTTGATAGTTCCCCTGCTGACCAAATGTTTCAGCCCCCTGTAGGAATCCCGCTGAAATAGGCAAGAGCTTCTGGTAATATTCATCAGCTATTTCTAGGACACTTTTTAGTTCTTTCGCTTGAAGGGGTGGGTTCTTTTTGCTACTAGCCTGATATATGGTATTTTCGGGTAGGGAGGCATAGGAATAATACAGGCTGCCCACTTTGACTTTACTGAGCATTTCAGCAATTGGCACCAGCTCAAAGGAAATATTCTTCTGATCCATTAAACATAATTCCACAATAGGTTTTAATACCTTCGGTGAAAGCCCGCTCACATGCTTGAGCGCAAGAAGCAAATGATAATGATCCTGCCCGAGAAACTGATATTTAAAAAGATAGGCACGATCGAGATCCATACGCTGAGAAAGCCTATCGATAATTAATTGGCTATTAATTTCCATACTAAATGATTTAAGATTAAAAATTTGGCACAATAAATTACCCCAACAGATCAGACTGTTACAGATCATTATTGCAAATAATCAATACTTTATTGTAAAAAAACAGTATTACAACCAAGGAGACTAAAGAGGGGTTAACACATTACTACATATAGACGTTCGCCCCTTGGCTTTTCAGGAAATACCAGCATTTAAATCAACATGTATTCAAATCATTCATTTAGCGAAAAAGTGTTTCACCGTCGCTGGCAATATAGACAGAGCAAACACTTTGTTTTCCCATGAAAAGAAAAACAAAATAGAATACATTAATATAGTTTATATATACAAATATATAAATAAACAAAACCAAATCAAAATATTATTTATCATTAAAGTTTTAAATAAAGGATACCGGCCTGTACATAGACACACGACCATTTATTTCCAGCTTTTACACATTATAAATATATGCTGCGAATTGTAAACAACTCACGAATCAATTATATATTTCTACTATTTTTAGGCTATTCAATTATTAAGCTATCAGAAAATACGCTATTTCTTTAATTGCATTAATTTTAACAACGATATCCATGACCAATACCAAATTATTCCTCATCTTTTGTCTTGTTTTCTTTGTTCGACCAATATATGGTCAAACCACCTGCAACTGCTCACAGGCACTTAAGCAATTAATTGTAAAAATAGAGAGCGAGTACCCTGGTTTTCCAGAAAAAACCAAGCAGAATAAGGACCTGTATCAAGCTAAAAAAAATATATTGACGAAGAAAAGCTTGCTGGTTTCAAATGGGAGCTGTATGCGACTTTTGCAGGAATATCTTGACTTCTTCCAGGATGAACACATTGTCTTAGATGATCTTTCCAAAAAGAAAAATGCTCCACAGACAAGTACCGAAAACCCAAAAGCAGAACCAGAAGAGGAAATAAGTTCAAAATCGATCAGTCCCGATATATTTTATATTAAGATCTCAAGCTTCGGGTATGAAAACATAGCCCCTTTCAAAGAGCTGATCGAAAAAAACAAAGAAAAGATCGAAAGCAGTAAAGGACTTATTATAGATGTACGAAACAACGGTGGTGGAACGGACGATGTATACCAGCCCCTGTTGCCCTATATCTTAACTAACCCGATCCGGATTATGAGTGTTGAGTTTTTTGCGACACAGACCTTAGTCAATGGGTTGCGTGATTATGCCATCAAAAATATCAAGCAGGATTCTCTGAATGAAGTAAAAAGAATTGACGAAGATCTGCGGGAATACAGGGAGAATATCGGAAAATTTGTACTGTATGGTGACAAGAAGGTGATCATAGATACGATTGTCCTTAATAAAAAGAGTCCGCAACAGGTCATTATCCTAGCCAATAGAAATGTAGCCAGTTCAGCGGAGAATTTTTTATTCAGTTCCCGCCAGAGCAAAAAAGTAAAAATCATGGGAACCCCGAGTATGGGTGCCCTTGACTATGGCTCTATACGTGAGTTCAAATTTGGTTGCGACAACTACCAGCTCCTTTTGCCAACCTACCGATCTACCCGTTTACCGCAATATCCGATTGACAATATAGGTATACAGCCCGATATCTATCTGGATGAATCCATTTCAGACTGGATCGATTTTGCGGTGCGTTACATCAATGAATAATCAATAATTGCGATAAAGTATAACGTTGGCGAGTATGAAAAATATCTTAAAAATGGGTATAATAAGTGCTTTGATAGGCCTGCTCTTTTCCTGCAAAGAGCAAGTGAGTCCTTTGTCTGAAGATTACTACAAAAAGAGCGGTGCGATTTATTTTATACCGGGCGGAAACGGTTTTGAACGAGGTTCGAGAAAGATGGTTACCGATCTGGCAAGTTTTGCTGTGATCAAAGAGGTCTATGCCCGCGATAAAGATCACGTCTATTTTATGGGATGCCCGCAAGAGCTGGTCGATGTAAAGACCTTTCAACTGAAAAACAACATTCCAATCGATCAGGCGCATGTATTCAAGTTTGAAGGTTTTGCTTCGGCTACTTCATCGTGCAATCAAAACCAGCTCACCATTATCGAAGGTGCCGATCCCGCAACTTATACAACGTTATATCATCAACTTCCAGCACTAGCTAAAGATAAAGCACATTACTTTTATAGGTATCAACCGCTGAACGTCGACTATGCGTCATTCAACGTAGTTAACAGTAATTTCGTAAAAGATAAAAATCAGCTTTTCGTAGTAACAGACAAAGCGATTCTTCCGCTCCACTATAAAACAGAGAACGTTAAGGCTCTCAATATAGCCTATCTACTACTGAATGACCGAATACTGCTCTACTACGAGCCTTATCAAAACATCGGTATACTGGAGATCGAACTTCCTTCATCAAACAACATAAAATTCCTTAATGATAAGACAGTAATCATTGACGAATTGGTGATTATCTCGGGTAAGCAATTTGAATATGCAGCGGTCGATGCCGAAAGTTTCGAGCTATTGGAAGGGGCAAATGGAAAAGTCCTGTGGTCGCGCGACAAAAATCATGTCTATTACGAGCAACAATTATTTGCCGAAGCAGATCCGAAAACCTTCGAGGTTCTCAAGTTCGCTGTAGCGAAAGATGCGAACCACATTTTCATTGGAAATAAAATATTCAATGGCCCTGATGTAAAAAGCTTCAGAAAGGTTGATAAGTCGCGAGTAAACCATGATTTCGAAGATGACCTGGGCAACAAATACTGGTACCAAACCAACAAAGGGGAGGTTATTTTGGTTCCGGTTACTAAAAAGTGATCACACTAATTGGCTCAACAATAAGCGAAATTTGAGCCGATTAACCAATTTAATCGGCTCAACCCCAAAATTAGCGCTGCTCCTTCCCGATATCATCTGTCCAATCAACGGTTAATATTACACGCCAACAGGCTATAACTTACAATATACGGTATTCCATTTCACTTTCATTACACTAAATCTCTCCTGATTGCCGCCAAGATAATCACTGAAATCGGCTATTTTTCCAAAGCTTGTTTTCCACTACTTTAGCTTCGAAACCAACGCGTTTCAGAGCGTGTACGATTCGCATTCGGCCTCGATCAACGAGAGCAATTGCAATAACATGCGAGTTGCAAACAAACAGGTTCAATTTATAGAAAAAAAGGATGATCAAATCAGTATTACTAAGTATAACAGCTATGCTATGTATCACAGCATGTGCACAGGAATCCGCCATAATCACAAAAAATGACCGGGTTAAATGGATTCCCTATCAAACCAAAAACAAGCAGTTTGTCTATGTCGACAGTGCATTCCATAAGAAGCTATCCCAAGAGTTCCATTGGGCTCAGCCTTTCACGTCCACAGGATATGCACTGGTAGCCAATGAAAAGGATCAAACGGGGATCATTACCAGTAAAGGTGAATTTATCGAACATTATTCCGACGCAGATTTACAGCTCTTAGACCTCAAACAGCTGACTCTTGTAATGAAACGCCAGGAATATGAAAAGAAATTACCCTTCTGGAAATGGGACTGGAATATCCTAAGCAGTTATATCAAGAAAACAGCTACTTATGTTAAGCTCGAAATACGGGTATTGGAAAGCAATCAGGTCCTGTTGAAAAAAGATATTCCTTACGATGAGAACGAGTATAACCTTGCAACTTACCCCTTAGACAATAAGCACCTGATCCTCAATGGAAACCTGTATCTGCTAAAAGATCAAAAACTTAAGAAAATAGAAGAACACATTGAAATGCCCTTGGAAAACGGACGTTATATTCCAGCATCAACAAACAGTTTTGCCATCCTTGATATCAAAAGCAAAAAACCGGTTTTATCCGCTTTGACAGGCATTGACAAAATAGACCTTCTTTGGAAAAATGAGGTCATACAGCTCGATTCCATCAATCAGGAGCGCTACAGCCCAACAATCCCCAAACTACTAAAGGACAATAATACAGGGACTATATATGCCTTTCCACAATACGACAAAGCTTTTCCAAAACAAATTAGACAAGCCAATGCGACACAGATTGCCTTTCTAAAAGAAATATCCTTAGTTTATTCGGTGACTAATTCGCCCTATTTTATTCTGGGCAGATTTAACTACGATCATGCGATCTGGGCTTATGATTGGTTATATATAGATAAAGATGGCAACTTATTGGACACCATCAAAGCCCCGAATTTCTATATCCTGGATCAAGTGGGTAATTTGGTCTGGCCAGACAAACACATGTTACTCACCTCGAATGCCATGGAAAAGAATTGGAAGACCGGAAAAATAAAATACATCGATTCATCAGAAGATCTTTATTTAATTGATGTAAAACGAGGTGATCTGCAACCTACAAAAGGCCTATGGAATTCAAGTGCAAAGACTTGGGATATAAACCCCGATTTCGAACATATTGAAACCTTAGATGGTAAACGACAAATCTTCGCATTACAGGAACATAAAGATGGTCGCTATACTTTATACAACAATAAGACAAAACAACGAATCGGCAACAAAAGCTACATAACCATCAATCCCAACGGTTGGGTACAACATAAAAATGAGCAGAATCAGGACGATGGCTATTTTATTGACATTGCTACGGGCGAGGAGTATAAAGAATAAAAATATACCGCTCAATTTCAGCTGAAATTCCAAAGATTAATTTATAACAGACAAAATATACTCTTTAAGATTTATTAACCTTAAAGGAATACTGAGTTATTAGCTTTGTCCAATTAAAACTGATCTTGTGAGCGAATTATTGATAGCATCATTAAA
Source organism: Sphingobacterium sp. HSC-15S19 (assembly GCF_050433745.1). Classification (NCBI taxonomy): domain Bacteria; kingdom Pseudomonadati; phylum Bacteroidota; class Sphingobacteriia; order Sphingobacteriales; family Sphingobacteriaceae; genus Sphingobacterium; species Sphingobacterium sp. HSC-15S19. The sequence continues at coordinate 62,542 of NZ_JBNPWQ010000005.1, read as the reverse complement.
GCAAGGTGACCACTTTGCCATGGAACAGATTTTTAATCTGTATTGGGAAGCCATATTTGATGCAGCTTTTAAGAAAATAGGTGACGAAAATGTGGCTCAGGACATTACCCAGGAAATCTTCATTTCACTGTGGGAAAACCGTGAACAGGTTATCATATCTGGTGGCCTTGCAGCCTATCTACATGGGGCGGTAAAATTCAAAGTAATCAACCATTTTCGGAATACGACAGTTAAAGATGGACACAAAGCCGAACTTGCGACTTTAATGAACCAACAATATGCAGATTCAGCGGACGACCTGCTGATCCTAAAAGATGCGCAGCAAAAAGTTGAAGAAGCGTTGATGCAGCTTCCCGAACGTATGCGACTGGTCGTCACAATGAGCCGCAAGCAAGAAAAATCAATCAAGGAAATTGCGAGCGAGCTGAATGTATCGGTACAAACCGTCAAGAATCAAATTACCTCGGCCATGAAACTGCTCAAAAAAAGCCTCTCTTAGGCAGTTCCTACATTTTTTTGAGTGTTAACAATAATTTAATATACTCCTAATATTTTCAACTAGTACCAATTCCCATTTGAAGTGACATGTATTCAAATGATGGAAGAAAAAGCAAAGCAGCTACTGCAAAAATATTTAAATGGAGAGGCCAGCGCCGCCGAGATTAAACAAGTCGAAGATTGGTACGCCCAACTGGATAACGCATCAAAAAAAATTCCGCAGGAACGCAAGGCAGCACTGCGCGAACAATTATTGGCCAATATCCAGTCCGGTATTTCAGAAAAGGAAAATAAACGACCTTCCCTGCTGTATTCACCTGTATTCAAAATAGCGGCCGCTATTTTAATGATTGCTTCTATAGGACTTCTTTATTGGAAAGTAAATAATCAACCTATCGCACCATCTGCGCAGATCGTCACGACAACCCTTGCAGGTGAACATAAAAAGATTGTATTGGCAGATGGTTCGGAAATTATCATGGAACCATCTTCAAAAATCAGCTATCCAAGTAAATTCAGGGGAAATATCCGTGAAATAGCACTTACTGAAGGGGAAGCTTTCTTTGATATTGCCCACGACGAGCAACACCCATTTCAGGTACAGCTTGCATCCAAGCTAGCGGTTAAAGTATTGGGTACCTCCTTTCGGATAAAAGCCTATCAGGCTTCCGACCAAGTCGAAGTCACTGTTGCTACCGGTAAGGTTGCGGTACAGCAACAAGATAAAATCTTGGGTATATTAACCAAAAACCAGAGTTTACGTTACAGCAAAGAAACCGCACAATCTTCGCGTAGCGTAGTAGAAAAAAATACCGCTGTCGCCATAGCATTTGATGGTACAAACCTCCAAGAGGTCGCAAAAAAACTGGAATATATCTACAACATTGAAATTATCTTAAAGGATACATCGCTTAGGTCTCTAAAAACAACAGCCACATTCAATAGCACACAAAATCCAGCAGAAATACTGGATATCATCTGCAGCCTACATCATCTTAAGTACAGTACGATTGAAAAGGATAAAGTATTTAAAATCCACAAATAATGTCTAAAAATTTACCTAAAACATCTTAGTCACCATGCGTAATTCATTACCTAATTATTACAAAAAAATGAAAACACCTGCATTCAAGAGAGAATTCTCTTTTTACCGGATCATGAAGTATCCCTGCATCGCATTTTCGATTACTTCAGTATTCTGCAGTTCATTGATGGCCTCCCCAAGCATGGCCCAACGTTTGGACAAAAGCAGCGTAAACATCAAAATAAGCAAGGGCGAAAAACTCGATGTGATTCTCCACAAAATCGAGAGTCTTTCGGGCCTTCATTTTGTTTACAATCCCGATCTATTGCAAGAACGGAACACAGTCTTAAGCGGCAGCTTTAAAACTGAACCCGTTCGCGCGCTCTTGAATAAGCTTGGAATCAATGCAGTGGAAAAAGAGGACTATGTGATCCTGAACACGCAAGCAAACATCAAGGCAGACCGCATCGTTACCGGTTTTGTAAGAGATACAACAGGGGCTGCAATTGTAGGTGTTTCTGTAAAAGTAGTGGGTACGCAGGTAGGAACCACAACAGATACAAAGGGTGCATTTCGAATCGAGGCTGGACCACAGGCCGTACTTTCTTTTTCGATGGTCGGATTCCATTCTAAAGATATTACCATCGGTGAAAATGAAATTATTAATGTAACGTTAAGCGAAGAGCGTTCGACCCTATCCGAAGTTGTTGTTGTTGGTTATGGAACCCAGAAAAAAGAAACACTAACGGGTGCTATAGGTGTGGTATCCCTTGATAAATTATCCTCACGATCGGTAAACAGTGTTGGCGAAGTATTGGCTGGAAAATCTCCTGGTGTCATTGTGACAAACGAAGGTGGCGATCCAACTTCGCCTCCTCGCATTAATATTCGGGGTGCCGGTGGTATAAATGGTGAAAATGTACTCTACGTTATTGACGGTTCAATTTTCCTAGGCACCCCACAGCTCAATCCAAACGATATCGAATCCATTTCGGTCCTTAAAGACGCGTCGGCAGCAATCTATGGAGCGAGAGCTTCTGGTGGTGTGGTATTGATCACCACTAAAAAAGGGAAAAAAGGACAGATGCAGATCAGTGTTGATGCCAAAATCGGCCAACAAAGCGCTTGGCGTAAATTACAGCCTTTAAATGCGGAACAACGCGCTGAGGTAGCAGCAACGGCAGCAAAAAATGGTGGAACAGCCATTTTACCAGCTTTCGATCCAACAAAATATCCAGATGGGCTTGTCACAAAAACCAATTGGATGGATGAAGTATTTAGAAATGCGACATTGCAAGATTACAATGGTGCTATCAACGGTGGAAATGAAAAGTCTAATTTTTACCTAAGTTTCAATTACCGTAAAGCAGAAGGTATTGTACTCAATACAAAAACACAACGTTACAACTTCAGGATAAACTCAGAACATCAAATTACACCCTGGTTAAAAGTAGGTGAAAATCTATCCTACAGCAATACCAATGGAAATGGCGCTAATACGAGCAGCGACTACACAGGAGCGTTATTGTCGGCCATTTATTATCCAACAAATGGAACACCTTACAATGCCGATGGAAGCTTTGCTGGTTTGCCAGGACCTTTCCCTGGCGACTATGGTGATATCATTAACCCTGTCGCAGAATTGATGCGCATAGACATTAATAATCCTGTCAGTGTCCTGGTTGTAAATCCATATGCCAATATCCAATTAGCAAAAGGCTTAACATTCAGATCTAACTTAAGCATTACCAAATCGAACATTAGATATAAAAGCTTTACACCAAAACGCCCTGAAATAGGTAAACCCGTTTTGAGCAATAGTCTAGTGGAAAGAGCGAGTGACGCAAATGATATCCTTGCCGAACAGGTCCTAAATTATAAAACTAAATTTGACGTTCATCAGCTCGATTTGACCGGAGGCTACAGTTTTCAAAAAACCAAAAGTAGTTATTTGAATGCTTCGGGAACCGGCTTTGACGATGAATCCAAGCAATACAGATACCTGAATAACGCGAACACAATACAACCGTCGGAAAGTGGTTATGGAGCCACAGCACTTTCGTCTCTTTTCTTACGGGCAAACTATAATTACAATGAAAAATACCTACTATCCTTAATTGGCCGAAGAGATGCTTCATCCATAATTCCATTAAAAGAAAATAGAGCGCGGTACTATTATTCAACATCTGCTGGATGGGCTCTACACAAAGAAGATTTTTTGAAATCTGTAGAATGGTTAAACGAGCTTAAATTAAGAGCTAGTTACGGTAAATTGGGTGGTCTAGCCAACCTAAACCCACTGGATGTTAACCCTCTTCTTATTCGTGCCGATGCCTATTTTGGTGAAAATCCAAAACTACAAAATGGATATGCTCAGAATGTGTTACCCAATATGGATATGCGATGGGCTGAAAGCAAACAAACCAATATAGGTTTAGATCTTGGAATTTTGAATGGATTGAGCTTGGTAGCGGATTATTTTGTCAAAGAAACAAATAAGATGATCTTAACCAAACCTCTTCCGGGAACAGCGGGTTTGAGCACACAAACGATTAACGGGGGTTTAGTAAAAGATAAAGGTATTGAACTAGGGCTAACTTATAGTAGTGCTAAAAATAAAGATTTTTCGTACTCTATTAATGCGACGCTAACCAAATTAACCAACAACGTTCAAGAATTGGCTCCTGGATTGAACAATATCGCAGTAGGTACTAATTTTAGAAATGAGCTAGCTCCGTTGACAATTACTGTTGGCCAACCTCTTTACAGTTACTACGTATTAAAGACCGATGGTATCTTCCAGAGTCAGGCAGAAGCTGATAACTACAAAAATGCCAATGGACAAAAAATTCAACCCAATGCAAAAGCGGGCGATTTCAAATTTGTAGACATCGATGGGAATGGTTCGATCGGACCTGAAGATCGCTATTACGCCGGTAGTGCATATCCTGATTTTTCTTACGGTCTGAGCTTCAATGCGAATTACAAAAACTTTGATCTCAATATTTTTGCACAAGGTGTACAAGGGAACAAATTGTTTAACGCCATCAAAAGAACAACCTACAGCGCGAGCGGTCCCTCATACAACAAATTAGTAGGAATCCTAGATGCATGGTCACCAGAAAACCCGAATGGGAAAGTGCCTATTATCTCAAGTTCAGACGCTAACGGAAACTTTAATGCATCAGATTTCTATATCGAAGATGGTTCTTTCCTTCGTATCCGAAATGTCACATTAGGTTATACACTGCCAAAATCTTTGACTGACAGATATAAACTTGGAAACGTGAGAGTCTATGCGACTACGAACAACTTATTTACGTTTACAAAATACACTGGTTTTGATCCAGAAATTGGTATGGATAACAATGGACTTGATGTCGGACGTTACCCACAAGCCCGCAGCTTTATCTTCGGTCTAAATGTCAATTTTTAATATTAGCAGAATGCCAATGGGATCTAAACGAAGCTTACTTCATACAAGGATTATTTAGTTTAAGATCTTATCGATTATTAAAACGAGAAAAATAAAAATGATGAAACCGAAAAATAAAAGTTGTCATTCACAGACGGAAGACTTTACCCAGGTTTTATCAGTCATAAAAAAAATAAAACGATGAAAACGAATATCAAATACCTTGCAATAGCAGCAGCAGCACTTTTTGCATCGTGCGACAAACAGTTGGATATAACGCCTGAGGGTTCACCTTCCGCTCAGAATTTTTGGAAAACCGAACAGGATGCCATCAAAGCGGAGGCTGGTATGTATGAAAAATACAATGAAGAGGATTATTACGGCCGCGGAATGTTTTGGTTTATTAATGCCAGTGACGACATGGTAACAGGGCGTAACAAACCGGAAGCCGATAATATCAAAAATTTCAACCGCAATTACATCGGTGGTGGTTATACCGAATCTCAATGGAGCATGCGTTATGCGATTATAAAAAGAGCTAACGATATTATTATCAATGTTCCCAATATAACCATGGATGAAGCTCGAAAAAAACAGATCATTGGCGATGCCTATTTCAATGCAGGTCTGGTTTATTTTCAATTGGCGGCAAACTATGGTAATGACAAAGCTGGAATTCCGATAGTTAAACCTGAAACTGACGCAACCGTACCCGTACCCCGTGCTAACAATGTCAACGAGAACTATGATTACATTGCCTCTTTATTTCTAAAAGCTGCAGAGAACCTTCCATATTTCTCAGACATGAATACCTCAGATTACGGTAAAGCGCACAAAACTGCGGCATGGGCCTATTTATCAAAAGTATATCTCTACAAAAAGGACTATACAAATGCCGCCAAATATGCAGATATGGTGATCAATTCGGGCAAACATGATTTACTGCCTAATTTTGTCGATGTGTTTAAAGCTGCCAACAACTGGTCCAAAGAATATATCTGGTCAGTGGTCTGTACGCCAAATGGCGGTGGTACTGGATGGGGAAGTAAGCTTCCAGGAGTTATGCTCACCAACAAGGCCTGGGGAATCTACAATGGCTGGGGCTATTATCTACCGACAAAAGAACTGTATGATTCTTTTGAATCTGGAGATCTACGCCGTGAAGCGACGATATTGAAACCTGGGGACAAATTCCAGTTTTTTGGCGCAGAACGTGCATTTACAAAAGATGGTGGCGCTACATCGAGTTACCAATTCAAGAAATACATGGAGCCGTTTTCTTATAAAGACCCTATTCCAACACATGTCAATCCAAATGGCGATAATGGAACAACAGACCTCAATGTACCATTGATGCGTTATGCCGAAGTATTATTGACTAAAGCTGAGGCTGCCATTAATTTAAATGGGGCTGGAGCCGGTGATACTGAATTAAATAAGATTAGAAAGCGAGCTGGTTTGGTAACAAAAAGCGGAATGACCCTTGTAGACCTAAAACGCGAGCGCCGCAATGAGCTTGCTGGTGAATGGGCAGACCGTCACCGTGATTTGGTCAGATGGGGTGATGCGCAAGCTACATATGCCAAACCTTTACACGATTTCGATGGTGCTGTAATTTGGCCGGCTAGAAATTTCAATCCGCAAGTACATGATGTTTGGGCAGTTCCACAACGCGAGATCGACAACAGTTCCGGCGTCATTAAACAGAATGCAGGATGGTAAAAAACAATAAATTAATGTGGCTGCTCTTTGCCGGCCTAAGCATTCAGTCAGTTTCTGCACAACAGAAACTGACTGCCAATGCAGGTCACAGCCACAATGATTACAAACAGCAAATCCCGCTGTTGGAGGCTTACTATGCTGGAATGGGCTCTATCGAAGCGGACGTCTTCTATCGCAATGGAGAGCTTTACGTCGCCCATGAAAGCAGCGAAATCAAACCAGGGAAGACGTTAAAAAAACTTTACATCGACCCTTTAATTGCTTTCTTTAAGGAGAACGGCAATAAACCTTATGCCAAACCTGAGCAGACCTTACAGCTCGTGATTGATATCAAGGAAAATTACGAACAGGTATTGTCTAAATTGTTGGCCGATCTGAAGGGCAACGAATCTATATTCGACCAGCAGAAAAATCCTTCCGCCATTAAAATTGTCGTCAGCGGTGAAATCCCGCCGCCCGAAAAGTTCGACAATTATCCATCGATGATTTATTTTGATGGCCGGCCGGAAAAAGATTATACGCCGGCACAGCTCAAACATATTGGGATGATCAGTCAGGATATTAAGCAGTATTCTGTCTGGAATGGCAAAGGGACACCTACTCCACCCGACCTAGAAAAGATGAAATCTGTGATAGACAAAGCGCATAAATTGGGGAAACCCTTTCGTTTCTGGGCAACCAAAGACAGCCCCAATAGTTGGAAAGAGCTTGGTCACATGGGGGCAGACTGGATCAATACAGACCATCCTACTGCGCTTAAGAATTTCTATTTAAACAACGCTAAAGTCGAATACGCAAATCCAAAGGCCTACGTTCCCTATCAGCCAACCTATAAAAATGATGGTGCAACGAGCAAGGTTAAGAACGTTATTTTACTTATTGGTGATGGAATGGGCTTGGCTCAAATACAAGCGGGTTTAAGTGCCAATTTTGGTCAGTCCAATATCATCAATATGAAACATATTGGTCTTTCGCGCACCGAAGCATCCAATTCGGATTTTACCGACTCCGCTGCGGGCGGGACAGCTTTGGCTACTGGACATAAAACCAATAACCGTTACATTGGCATGGATGCTGACGGTAAATTGTTGAGCGCTATTCCCGACACACTTGCTCAACACGGGATCAAAAGTGGTATCATCAGTGCGGGAGATATTACAGATGCCACTCCGGCTGCATTTTACGCACATCAGATCGATCGAACAATGTCACAGGAAATTGCGGCAGATTTCAAAAATAGCCATGTGGATATCTTAGTTGGATCCCGTCGCGAAAGCTTCCTCAACAACAAGGATAACACGCTGATAAAGCAACTGACCGAAAAAGGGTATCAGCTTCAGCAAAATTTAGACGACTTTGAAAAAGCGACATCGGGCAAACAGTTGGTGCTCCTAGCTGATTCTGCGACAAGAAGAATCCTCGATGGACGAGGAGAAATGTTAAAAAATTCCCTCTCAAAAACGATTCAGCTTTTGTCTAAAAATAAAAATGGCTTCTTTATCATGGCCGAGGGTGCACAAATCGACTATGGAGCCCATGCCAACGATCTTCCCTATGTTGTTACCGAGCAACATGACTTTGATCGGCTTGTCGGGGAAGCCCTAAAATTTGCGGACCAAGATGGTGAAACACTAGTCATTGTCACTGCAGATCACGAAACTGGTGGACTTTCCCTATTGGATGCCAATTATAAAAAGGGAACTGTTAGAGGCAATTTCAGTAGCGATGACCATACCAATATTATGGTACCTGTCTTTGCTTACGGACCAGGTGCGCAAAATTTTATTGGCATTTACAACAATACAGCCGTTTTTAAAAAGATTATCCAAGCCTATAACTTGAAATAATCGCTTTAAAGTTTTCATACAACATGAAACCCCTTAGTTTAAATACGAGGGGTTTTCACTTTTTCACCGACTACATTCCATAGTTTACAACCACTCCAAAATCCAATTTAAGGATTGATGTTCGATTTTTTGCCTATCTTGTAAGTCAAAAAAACAGAACAACCTTTATGATACCATCAATCAAGCGACTACTGATTTTGTCATTATTGCTATTCAGTATTTCGACCCAACTATTTGCACAAACTTCTGAAAAAGCCTCTTGGTTTAAAGATGCCCGCTTTGGCATGTTCATTCATTGGGGACTATACAGTGCGGCTGAAGGCATGTGGAAGGGTGAACCTTTACGTTATATGAATAACTATGCCGAGTGGTTAAGATATCGCAACCGCGTTTCCAAAGAAGAGTACGGTACTTTGGCAAAACGTTTCGACTGGAGTAAAATAGATCCTGAGCAATGGGTTCTTCTAGCAAAAGAGGCTGGGATGAAATATATCATCATCACCGCCAAACATCATGATGGTGTTGCCCTTTGGGACACAAAAGTTGGTGATTATAGCCTCCCAAAATTGAGTGGTTCCAATCGGGATGTCATCAAAGATATCGCAGAGGCTTGTAGAAAGCACGGCATGAAATTAGGTTTTTACTATTCCCATTGGATTGACTGGGAACATCCATACGGCTGGAATCATCAACAGGAGCTGTCGGGACATGTTACCGATGCCCAATACAATCAATATTGGCAGGAGAAAGTTATCCCTCAACTTCGCGAACTGATGACCAACTATGGCGACATTGCATTGATATGGTTCGACATGTGGATCCCTTATCAAAAGTCGATCATAAAAAAAGAAGAATTACTGCAAGTTGTCAAACTGATCCGTGAACTACAGCCTAATTGCTTGATTAATTCACGTCTAGGTCTTCCTACAGATGCGGAGAACGTGGATTTTGAGACATTAGGAGATAACCAATTTGGCAGCAATTACATTAACCATCCATGGGAAACCCCTGGGACGATTGCCCATTCATGGGGTTACAACGGTCAGGAGAATGAATGGAAATCAACCAGTCAAATTTTCCAATCGTTGATCTCCAATGTAAGTCTCAACGGGGGCTTCACCTTAAATATCGGGCCACGTGCCAATGGAACAGTTCCCTACGAAAGTGTCAGTCGTCTGCACGAAGTCGGAGATTGGCTAAACAGTTATGGAGAGGGCATCTATGGCAGCACCGGCCTTGATCTAAAAAACAACCATTTCGATTGGGGTTACCTCACGACCAAAAAAGAAGGGCAAAAAACAGTCGTATATGCGCACGTCTTTAATTGGCCCTTAGATCATACACTTCGGATTACAGGAATCAAATCGACCCCAGAACAGGTTTCACTGATGAACGGAAGTGTATCTACGGCGCTAAAATTTGATCAAAGTCTCAGTCTAATCCATATCCAATTACCTGACGCGCAACCTGATCATTATGTTTCAGAAGTTAAATTGACTTTTAACAGCCCGCTAGAATTGGACAAAAATACAATCCCGGAATCAACCTTTGGTGGCTTTTCGTTGAAATCAACCAATAGCCTCAACCAAGGACTCAAAATTGTACGCTATAACGGCAAAAATCCAACGCATGCGATCCTGACGGGTGATACGAAGATCGATTGGGAGGTAACCATCCCTGAAGCAGGCGTCTACTCACTCGATTTTTCAGCACATAATCCCAATAAACAAAACAGTGTTTTTGAAGTCAGTACTGCCAATCAGCGGTTGCAAGGAAGTTTTGCTCCTACAAACAAAATGGTGGTCGAGCCCAATGAAAACAACTACACAGAAGAATTTGTCGAAAACCGCATCGGCAAATTTAAATTCGATAAGCCCGGAAAATATATCGTAACCTTTAAAAGTAAAGAACTACAGCCACTTTGGTTTAACTGGATTTGGCTCGAAAAAATGAAGAATTAAACATACGTTCCTCGGTACAGAACATGTAAAACACCAGCAGGCAGATTACTATGCCTACATAACAATCTGCTTGCTAGTAATTTATACAAAAAGTTACATATTTTAATATTTATTTATTATTTTGGGGTAAAAGTTACCAATTTTGCAAATAGGGGCTGATAGGCCACTTATGCTTATAAATGAGAAAATTAACCCTAAACATTGTTAGATAATGCATCTGCAACGGGACTCTTTATCTGTGCTTTCTGACCAAACTGTAAATACAAGGTTGGAGGGATTAATCACGACCACCGATGATGGCACTATTCTACTGTTTAACAAACGCGCACAAGAGCTTTTAGACCTCGAAAGTACGGCAACCACCAACAAACTACATGATTTAATTACATTTTACTCAGCAGATGATCTTTCGGAACTATCGCCTACAGAAACGCCATTTTTTAGTGCTCTTTCCAAAAACCAAAACCAAAATGAAATTATCCTAGGAAGAAAAAAGGATCAAGAGTTTAGATGGTATCAATTCAATGTTCATCTTACTATAGAAGACAATAAAAAAGGTCTTTCAATCTCATTTATTGATGTATCGAAATTGGTCAATAAAAATCGTGTCCTAGAAGATAAACAACACCAACTTCAATTGCTTGTTGCCTCATTGAATGATCTTGTATTCGAAGTAACCGATACTGGAGTATTTAAAAACTACTGGACCAACAATCCGGATCTATTGTTCTATACGCCAGAAGAATTTCTAAATAAGAGCCTCACGGAGCTTTTCCCACCTGATCTTGCAGTGCCCGCTCTTCAATTAATACAAAGTTCATTAAAATTGGACCGCGAACTTAAGATGGATTTTCAATCCAATTTAAAAGAGCACAAAGACAAATGGTACCGTTTACAGATAAAACCTATACATAGGGCGCTGAACCGGGTAGCCCTGGTTATTTCCGACATTACAAAACAAGTCGAGTCCAATGAAAAGAGTAAATTCAATGAACACAAATTTAATCAAGCATTTTATTTATCTGGTCTGGGAATCTCTTTGACAAGCCTCGAAGGTTACTGCATAGAATCCAATAACATGTTAACCAAAATTCTTGGTTATTCTCATGAAGAAATGTCGACAACCAAGTTTACTGATCGAACACACCCAGACGATATAGATAAAGATGTTGAACTTAGAGAAAAACTTGTCAGGGGCGAAATTGAAGCATTTACGCTTCAAAAACGCTATTTACATAAATTAGGACATTTTGTATGGTGTTCTGTAACGGTTGCGGCAGTTTTTGATAATGCCAATACCGCACAATTTCTGATCGTCCAGGTGCAGGATATTTCCGAATCAAAAAAGAATATAGAAATTCTAAAGAGGCAAAAGATTGAATCGGATCTAGTCAAAATAGATCTTGAAACCAAAATACGACAACTGGAAGAATTTGCTAACATCCTCGCTCATGATCTAAAGGGCCCACTCAGTAATATACAGATGCTTATTGACGAAATCAAGGTAACGGATGACGAAAAAATAAAAGCAGATTTTATGAACCTTCTGGATATTAGCAGTGACAACCTGACTGAAACATTACATGATTTGGGGGGTATACTTGATATCAAATCAAACAATTCACTGATTTACGAGCAATGTAATTTTCTCGATGTATTCAAAAAAGTGCAACAGCAATTTCTGGAAGAAATACAGCAAAAAAATGCGACTATTTCCATCGAATTCAATGTAAAAGATATTTATTATCCTAAGATTTACCTGGAAAGTATCTTAAGCAATCTCCTGAGTAATGCACTCCGATTTACGGCAAAAGATAGAGCCCCTAGGATCGAAATACATACGCATCTGGAACAAGAAGGAACCTTATTAACGGTTAAAGACAACGGGCTGGGTATTAACCTACCAAAATACAAATCTGAGCTGTTTATGTTCAAAAAGGTTTTTCACCGTGGATTTGAGACTAAAGGTGTCGGATTGTTTCTCATAAGATATCAGATCGAATCATTGGGCGGAAAGATCGATGTACAAAGTAAAATCGATTCGGGTAGTACCTTTTATGTCAAATTTTTAGAAAAAGCATATAAAGATCCGCTGATACAACTATAAAAAATAGCGTTCAATCCTGTTCGTAGAAAATAACTGCTAAGATCCTGGACAGCGTGATCTCACAAGTAAAAGAGTAAAAGAAAAACTGCGATGTCAATCAACGACAAAGATGAGGTTTATTGACACGATGAAAACAATTATTAATCAAAAAGACCATGACTCCTGAAACTAAAAGAACGATCATTCTCATTGATGATAATGCCATTTTACGTACTATTTTCGGCCATATGCTACAGGGATTTACCGACTATGAGATTGACTTTCATTCCTTCAAAAATGCACTGGATGCATTGGATTTTTTTGGATAACAATGACATCTGCCAGTCGCTGATGCCACCCATACTCTTTGTGGATATCAATATGCCATTTATGACTGGTTGGGAGTTAATGGATGTACTTGAAAATAGGACAGACTTCATCAAACGAACCAAGATTTTTATTGTCAGCTCCTCTACGAGCAAAAGCGATCAGGAGCAACTGGCTAATTATCCTTTTATAAGCGGTTTTATTCTGAAACCTTTTGGAAAAGAATCTATTTACGAGATTTTGAAAAAAATCGATTAAAAAAAAGCCCCCCAAACTTTATTACTTAATTATTGGAGGGCTTTTTATTTTGACAACTTATTGTTGTGGACAGCGGACAGCCACTGTCGTTATTCTTTTTGAGCGATTAAATCGCCTGACACTTGTCTGCCAACCAATTCTTTTCCTCAACCGTAAGATGAGTCGATAATTGATCAAATACCCACTGATTATAGTTATTTAGCCAGGCAATATGTTTCTTATCCAATAAGGATTTTTCGACTAAATCGGTTGCGATATAACACATTGTTAGTGTCTCAAAGTCCAGGAAGTCTCCAAATTCGGAAGATCCTGCTTTACGGGTCAACACGAGGTTCTCAATGCGAATACCATGTTTGCCGACACGATACAATCCAGGCTCTATTGAAGTGATCATACCTGGTTCAACAGCAACATCTATTGCTGCTGCATTGAACACTTGTGGACCTTCGTGTACATTCAAGAAGAAACCGACACCATGTCCCGTACCATGTCCATAATTGCGTAATGTTTCCCACAATGGACGACGCGTAATTGCATCGATCTGATAGCCGCGCGTTCCAGTAGGGAAGATAGCCTGAGAGCCTTCTATTGTTCCCTTGAGCACAAGGGTATAATCCTCTTTTTCCTCCTGCGTAAGACCTCCAAGCGTTACCACTCTGGTAATATCCGTTGTCCCTGTAGTATATTGCCCCCCAGAATCGACCAATAGTAAACCTTTAGGCTCTAGTGTATAATTCGATTTTTCATTAGCCGAATAATGCGGCAGGGCACCGTGATCCAAATATCCCGCAATAGTCGTGAATGAGACGTCAACAAAGCCATCTTGACTTTCACGAAATCCACGTAATTTGTCAGCAATAGATAATTCAGAAAGCTCACCAGAGGAGACATTCTCTTCCAACCATTTGAAGAAACGAGTCAACGCTATACCGTCTTTTACAAACGTATGGCGGTTATTTTCAACTTCAACCTTATTCTTAATTGCTTTTAAACTCGTCGAAGGGTTTATTTTCTCAACAATTTTAACCTGTTTAGGTACGCTGTCGAAAACAGCAAAACAGGTACGTTTTGGATCGATAAGAATAGATGCAACCTCCAATGTCGGAACTATCTTAAAGAGATCCTCATAAGCTGCAATATCCACTCCATAGCCCTTCAGTTCTTCCGTTGCCTGAGTTGTCAACTTCGAAGGTTCAATATAAAGCGTTGCTTTTTCTGCTGTAATCAATACAAATCCCAAAACAACAGGGTTACAAGGTACATCTTGACCACGGATGTTTAATAACCAGGCCAGGTCATCCAAAGATGAGATCAGATGAGCCTCCGTTCTATTCTTTTTCATCTCCGCGCGGACAGCTTCAATTTTAGAAACCGTTGACTGTCCCGTAATATTTTCGTCCAGCAGGTAGGCCTGTGCCTTAGGAAGCTCTGGTCGTCCTTCCCATAATGGTGACAACAGGTCAACATGACCATCTACTTTAATCTCCAAAGGCTCCAAAGTATGCTGAACAGATTGGGCCACCAATAAAGAAGCGAGATTGCCATCAAAAGCAACCTTAGCACCAGCACCCAACTGCTCGCCCAACCAATCAGCATATTCTGCAGCTCCCTGCACTTTCAATTTCACCAATTCAAAACCTGTTCCTGCCAATTGCTCCGCTGCTTGGACAAAATAGCGAGAATCGGTCCAAAGGCCGGCAAAATCTTGTGTGATTGCCAACGTACCTGCTGACCCGGTAAAACCCGAGGCCCAGGCAATGCATTTATAACGTTCCGGTAGATATTCACTAATATGAGGATCTGAAGATGGAATGATATATCCATCGATTCCCTGAACCTTCATCGCCTCACGAATGGCAGCTAATTTTTCGATATGCTTCATGTCGTCTATACAATTTTATGCAAGTTAGGATTTTTTAGGGTCGAATGCCTAACTTTAAGCCAAATAAAACAAACGAAGTACAGCGAACGCTTTTCCCTTAAAATAGGCTGCGTTCAAGTCATCATGATAAATCCAATGGAATATCCATGATTGCCTGCACGAATATAGATAACCGTGTTTGCAAACTCATTGAAGATAAACTGGGATATACCCTAGGACGATAAAAAAAATAGTATATATGAACCAATTTCTGCTAAGTACCATTGCTTTTTCTACTTACGCGTTAACGACCGTTACCACTCCATTATTTGCGCAGGATCTTCGCAGTAAAATTCAGGATGCTTTTACGCAGTTTCAAAATCAGGAAAGCCTCAGGAATGGTTTGAGCTCACTGATAGTTTTCGATGGAAAAACAGGTCAGACTGTATTCGCAGCAAATGAAAATATCGGACTAGCAACCGCGTCCACCATGAAGGTAATCACTTCGGCCACGGCATTGGACTTCCTGGGTAAGAATTTTCAGTTCAAAACAACCCTGTATTATACAGGTGAAATCGACGAGAACGGTGTGTTAAACGGAAGTATTATTGTGACAGGTACGGGCGACCCTACCCTTGGCAGCGCTCGCTATCCGGAGACTCAGGCAACAACGATACTGAATAAGTGGCTTACAGCGATCCAAAATGCCGGTATCAAAAGTATTAATGGCGCTATCATTGCCGATGATCGGCTTTATAATGGGAACCAGCTTCCGGGTGGCTGGATCTGGACTGACATGGGTAACTACTACGGCGCGGGGATTTCTTCGCTCAATTGGTGTGAGAACGCTTTTGGCATAAATTTTACCCCAAGTAATAAAATTGGCGCCAAAGCGGAGATCCTTAGTTATACAGCCCAAGTTCCCTACCTGGAAATTATCAATGAAACAACCACTGGTAAATCAGGAAGCGGCGACAATGTATACGCCTATGCTGCCCCCTATTCAACTAAGATATTTGTGCGTGGTTCCTATGGGCAGGATCTCAAGAAAACAATTGAGCTCTCCTCTCCCGATCCAGCTTATGATCTCGCTTATCAATTAAACGAAGTCTTAAACAACAACGGTATTGTTGCCAGCGAACGGCCTGCTACCGGAACGAAGATGGATTCAGTCGATGTTTCAAAAAAACAAACCCTGGATATTCACCTATCTCCAACCTTAGATAAAATTGTCTACTGGTTTAACCAAAAGAGCATCAATCTCTATGGAGAAGCCCTATTGAAAGCGATAGCTTATACAACAGCGGGTAAAACAGGTACCGACGATGGCGCCTATTATATCCAAAAATATTGGAACGCCAAATTAGGCATAAAATCCAGTGAACTCAATAGTATGGATGGTTCGGGACTATCACCTCAAAATCGAGTGACCACAGCCGCGATGAATAAGATTATGCAGTATGCACAAAAACAAAGTTGGTACCCTGCTTTCTATGAAAGTCTTCCCACCTATAACAATATGAAGATGAAAAGTGGAACAATCGGCGGCGTACTTGGTTATACAGGTGTACATACCAATAAAACAGGACAGTCATTTACCTACACGTTACTGGTTAACAACTATGCTGGGTCGGCCTCCAGCATGCGTCAGCAAATGTTTAAACTGTTGGATGTCCTGAAGTAACATATTATTGTCTAATTATAATAAGATATTGGCAAATATTTCCAATTATCAAAAAGAATGATAGATTTGTAGCCTTAAATTAATAAAATCGTAATGAGTAACACTAATCGTAAACAGGCAGCGTTAAACTACCACGCAATGGGTAGACCTGGTAAAATAGCTGTTGTTCCGACCAAACCAACAAATTCGCAAAGAGACTTATCATTAGCATATTCTCCAGGTGTAGCGGAGCCATGTTTGGCTATTGCTGAGAACAAAGAAGATGCTTATAAATATACCGCAAAAGGAAACCTTGTTGCTGTTATCAGTAATGGTACAGCAGTATTGGGCTTAGGCGATATCGGCGCCCAAGCTGGTAAACCAGTCATGGAAGGTAAGGGTTTATTATTCAAAATTTTTGCCGACATTGATGTATTTGACATCGAAGTGGACACCAAAAATGTCGATGAGTTTGTCAACATTGTCAAAGCATTGGAGCCTACTTTTGGAGGGATCAACCTGGAAGATATCAAAGCACCGGAATGTTTTGAAATCGAACGCCGTCTAAAAGAAGAAATGAACATCCCGGTGATGCACGATGACCAACATGGTACAGCAATCATCTCAGGTGCAGCATTGATCAACGCCTGTGAAATTATCGGTAAAGATATTTCAAAAGTAAAAATCGTCGTCAATGGCGCTGGAGCAGCTGCAATGTCGTGTACTGCAATGTATATTTCAGTAGGTGCTAGCAAAGAAAATATTGTGATGCTGGATAGCAAAGGTGTAATCCGTACTGATAGAGAAAATCTAGACAGTATGAAAGCACAATATGCAACAGATCGCGATATTCGCACCCTGGCAGATGCTGTAAAAGATTCGGATGTATTTATCGGTTTATCGGCAGCAGACGTCATGTCGGCAGAGATGTTGTTAACGATGGCTCCAAACCCAATTGTATTGGCGATGGCAAATCCAAATCCTGAGATTGCTTACGATTTGGCGATGGCAACACGTAACGATATTATCATGGGTACAGGTCGTTCAGATTATCCTAACCAAGTAAACAATGTATTGGGTTTCCCATATATCTTCCGTGGTGCTTTGGATGTACGTGCAACAGCAATTAACGAGGAAATGAAAATTGCCGCAGTGCGTGCCATTGCAGACTTGGCGAAACAACCTGTTCCAGAAGAAGTAAATCAAGCCTATAACACGAGCAATTTAAAATTCTCGGAAGAATATATCATTCCAAAACCTACCGATCCGCGTTTGATCACTGAAGTTTCCATGGCTGTTGCAAAAGCTGCCATCGCATCAGGTGTGGCAAAGACCGTAATCGAAGATTGGGATCAATACAGCGATGCCCTACGTAAACGTCTTGGTAAAGATGATGCGATTATGCGCAATTTGACTATGGCTGCAAAAAGAGATCCTAAACGTGTTGTTTTTGCAGAAGCAGACAATTACAAAACGTTGCGTGCGGCACAGATTGTTAAAGAAGAGGGCATTGCGATTCCAATTCTTTTAGGTAGAAGAGATAAAATCGAACGTTTAATCAAAGAATATGCTTTTGAATTGGATGGTCTTGAAATTATCGACCCAGTTGCTGAAGTCGACAACGAAACGGAGCGTTCAAAGAAATTTATTGAGCATCTTTACATCAAAAGACAACGCCGTGGTATATCGAAATACGATGCCCGTAAGTTGATGTACGACCGCAACTATTTTGGTGCCTCTTTAGTGGAATTTGGCGAAGCTGATACCCTAATTTCCGGTATGACCAAAAATTATGCAAATACAATCCGTCCGGCATTACATGTAATCGGTGCTAAACCAGGCAGCCGTGTCGCAGGTATGTATATGATGTTAACAAAAAAAGGACCAATCTTCATGGGTGATACAACCGTAAATGAAGACCCTACAGCACAAGAACTAGCAGACATTACCCTGTTATTGGATAAAGCTGTGAAACGCATGAACATTCAGCCACGTATTGCATTACTATCTTACTCTAATTTTGGTTCAAGCGAAGGAAAAACGCCAACAAAAGTAAGAGCGGCAGCGCAGATCCTACACGATCAACATCCAGAGATTATTGCTGATGGTGATTTACAAGCAAACTTCGCCTTAAACAGCGAAATGTTGACAGCAAATTTCCCCTTCAGCTGCTTAAATGGAAAATCTGCGAATACACTCGTATTTCCTAATTTGGAGTCCGGAAATATCGCTTATAAATTATTGCAAGAAGTTGGTGAAGCTGAGGCTGTAGGTCCAATCCTTTTGGGTATGAACAAACCAATTCACGTATTGCAATTGGACAGCTCTGTACGCGAAATCGTCAATATGGTTACCATTGCCGTAGTCGATGTACAAGCACATCTTAAAAATTTATAGAATAGCTTAAAATCTTCCTATATTCGTATACTATGTACGAATATTTCAATGGAAAATTAGCATATAAAGCCCCCACTCATGTTGTTATCGATGTGAGTGGGATTGGTTATTATGTCCACATCTCTCTCTATACCTTCTCCCAAATCAAGGATCAGGAAAATTGTAAACTATTTATATCACTTCAAGTTCGGGAAGATTCACACACGCTTTATGGCTTTGCGACAGAAGGCGAGAAAAAATTATTCGAAAATTTGATCTCTGTTTCTGGTATTGGCCCCAATACAGGCCGCATGATCCTATCGTCAAACACACCGGATGAGATCCAGTCTGCCATCGTCAATGGCCAGGTTGCCCTAATTCAAAAGATTAAAGGAATCGGCCCTAAAACAGCACAACGTCTTATACTGGAACTTCAGGATAAATTAAAAAAACAGGGCTTCGAAGCCTTGGCATCACCTATCCAATCCCAATCTGTGCCAGAAGAAGCTTTATCAGCGCTGGTTATGCTCGGATTCAACAAAGTCGCGGCAGAGAAGGTGTTAAATACCATTTTAAAGACCGAAAGCAATCTTTCCGTAGAGGATATGATCAAATTAGCATTGAAACGACTTTAATGCATAAACATTAGCAGTACGTATCCGATATTAATCATTAGATAACGGATACGTACTGCTAATGCTGTAGCGTAAAAGATATAAAGGAACCTTCGGGTTCCTTTGTTATTTCCCGAACCTCAGTTTTGCAATAAATCGAGGGCTAAAAAGGAAGCATCACAACAGCGATTTATTCTTTACAAAGGCGAGCCCTTTCCTTCTTTTCGCTTTGGTTTTTAGATACAGCAAACGGACATCAAATAGGGATCAAATGTGGTATTTTGACACTGTTTATTCAGTGCTTGCTCAGTGATCAGTCAGTGAAGACTGAATAAGCACTGAGTAAGCACTGTCTAAAAATTGATTAAATATTATCCTTATTTTGAATTTGGTATCAACCAATTATCGCCATCTTCAAAATGGCGCTTGAGGGACTGTTACCAGAAAAGCAGATTCCGTTGTGCTCTACTGAACAGCTGCTCAGTAGAACACGGATAAATACAGTTAAAAGGCATATTTTTTTTACCTAAATTTGGATACTATTCTCCAAAGTAAAATATCCCCTTTAACAGACTAAACAAACGATTGATCTACCCCAATGACGCTATTATCCAAACTACTTCTAAGTGCCCAAAAACACTTTCAGCAGTATTTTCATACCCTATTTGTTACATTTCCTCTTTGCTAAAACGTATTTATTCACCTATTTTTAGGACTTCTTATTTCAGTTATAATCTCACGCATGAAGAAACTATTTTCACTTGCGCTGGCTCTAAGTGTAGGAGCAGCAGTATTTGCGCAAGAAAAGAAAGATGCTACCTTGAACATTGTGCCATTACCGCAACAGGTTCAAATTAAAAATGGTACGTTTAAAATCAACGCTAACACCAAAATCGCCTTTGATAGCGAAGAGGACAAAAAAGTTGCAATGCTGTTTCAGGATTTCCTAAAAAGCAACTACAATCTCAATTTATCAGTAGTGAAATCAGCGAGCAGCAATACGATCTATTTCTCCTCCAAAAACGCAAAATCCACTAATGTGGAAGCATATGAACTTAACATAAGTTCGGACCGCGCAACTATTAGCGGAAAAGCTGCCGGTCTATTTTATGGTATGCAATCGTTGATCCAATTGCTACCTGTAGATAAAAAGGCCAGCATAGAAATTCAACAAGCTGCAATCCAGGATGAACCGCGTTTTGCCTATCGTGGATTACATCTCGATGTTGGCCGTCACTTCTTTCCTGTAGAATTTGTAAAAAAATACATTGATATTCTGGCATCTTACAAATTGAATACGTTTCATTGGCATTTGACAGACGACCAAGGCTGGCGTATAGAAATCAAATCACATCCAAAATTGACTCAAGTTGGCGGTTACCGCAAGCAAACACTGCTGGGTAACTACAAGACAGATGGCGATTATGACAATACACCTTATGGTGGTTTCTATACCCAGGACCAAATCAAAGAAGTGGTTGCCTATGCAAAAGCTAAATATGTAACGGTTATACCCGAAATCGAGATGCCAGGACATGCATTAGCAGCACTTTCGGCTTACCCAGAATTGGGTTGTGGTGAAAAGCCAGGACCTTACACAGCTGCTCAGACTTGGGGAGTGTTTGACGATGTTTTCTGTGCCGGAAAAGAAGAGACATTCAAATTATTGGAAGATGTAATTGATGAAGTCATTCCCCTATTCCCTAGCGAATATATCCACATCGGTGGTGATGAGTGTCCAAAAACAAAATGGAAAACATGTCCATTTTGTCAAAAAAGAATCAAAGACAACAACCTCAAAGATGAACATGAGTTACAGAGCTATTTTATCCAGCGTATGGAAAAATACATCAATAGTAAAGGTAAACGTATCATTGGATGGGATGAGATCTTAGAGGGTGGTTTAGCGCCTAATGCGACTGTCATGAGCTGGAGAGGCGATCAAGGCGCAATTGATGCAGCCAATCAAGGTCACGATGTGATCATTACGGCAAACAGCTATGGTCTATATTTTGATCACAAACAAGGTCCTGATCAAAACAGAGAACCTTTAAGTATCGGCGGACTTTCCACATTGAGCAAAGTATATTCGTCAGATCCAATGCCTAGCAAAATTGCTGAAAACAACAAGAAACACGTTTTAGGTGTACAAGCAAATATTTGGACAGAGTATATTGGATCATCCAATAAAGTCGAATTTACAGTGTTACCGCGCGTTTTAGCGCTTTCTGAAATTGCCTGGACACAGCCAGAGAAAAAGAACTGGAAAAATTTCTCAGAACAACGTGCAGCAAATCAGCTGGCTAAACTTGACCAAACCAATACATTCTATCGTGTACCGGAAGTATATGGCATAACAGATACCACCGTATATGCTTCGGAATATACGATCAGAGGCTTGAAACCATCTGTTGAAGGAGCCAAAATTTATTACACATTGGACAACTACGATCCTTCAGAATTGGATTTAGAATATACAGGTCCAGTGAAAATTACGGTTCCTAATAGTAAGGAACGTGTTTTCAAAGCCGTTGTTGTAACGCCTTCCGGCAAAAGAAGCAACTACATTCGGGTGAATATTATCAACACCAAGAAATAATAACATTTGCCTGATAAGAAAGCGCTAATATTCTGTTAACTTTGAACAGCGTATTAGCGCTTTTTCATTTCATGCAGGTTGGAACTCAATATGCCCTGAAGCTTTCCGGACAGGCAAAACATGCTTGGCAATTGTAATCCTGATAGCAAATGCATGATTATTTTTTTACATAGATTTTTATGGCAGAGGATTTACAAATAGCTAAAGGTAGCAAAGAAGAACAATATCAAAATTTACTTCCTCAGATTGGAGGACTATTGCAAGGCGAGCCTAATCAAATAGCCAATTTGGCTAACATCGCTGCTGCACTGAAAGAACAATTCAATTTTTTCTGGGTTGGTTTCTATCTTGTTGATGGAGACGAGCTCGTATTAGGCCCTTTTCAGGGCCCCGTTGCATGCACGCGTATCAAGAAAGGCCGTGGCGTATGCGGGGGTGCTTGGGCACAGGAAAAAACATTGATTGTTCCTGATGTAGAGCAATTTCCGGGACACATTGCCTGTAGTTCGCTCTCGCGGTCCGAAATAGTGCTACCCGTTTTTAAACAGGGACAGATTATCGGTGTGCTGGACGTTGACAGCAGTGAATTAAATAGTTTTGATGAAGTCGATGAGAAATACCTTACGCAGGTATTACAGCTTTTAGACAGCGAATAGATAAGCTGCGCTATTTTTGATCATTTATTTATTTTCAAATTCCCAGACTTTCACTAATTTGTCGTCACCGACACTAAAGAAATATTGTCCATTTTCGGACCATGATCCTGCATTTACAGATAAATGATGGCCATCTTGCATCTTCTCGCGGCTCATATTTTTCAATAGTGCAAAATCGGCTGTGGACCAAAACTTCAACGATTTATCGCGACTGACAGTTGCAAAAATTGGCGCTTCAGGATGGGGATATATTCCGTATACGGTAAAAAGATGAGGTACAAAGGAAAAATTAGTTGTCAATTGATTTGGATCTGAAATCACCAATTGCGCATCCCTTCCACCACTTAGCAATTTATTATGGATAAATGCCAGCGACGTAGTGGGCATACTATGCAATTTTGAATCAGTAATAACATGAAAGTCAGTACTGTCCAACATATAAACCTGTCCATCTTTATCGCCCAATGCTATTCGTCCAAGTCCTTCATCAATTGCAATTGCCCGAATTGTTGTTGGGGATATACGCTTCTCGTAAATACTTTTATAAGTTGCCAAGTCAATGACATACAATGTCCCCTCTTCACCTACCGCCAAAAGCTCATTTTTCCAGGACATATAAGCCAATGCAAAAATAGCTTTGGTGCTCAGTTGTATGCTTGCTACAAGCTTTTGCTCTTCTACATGTACAAAAAGTAGCTTGCCCTCGCGCAAGGCTATGGCCAGAATCGGCGTACCCGTTATCAACCGTAAAGCGTATACCGATGAACTTACTGCGCAGAGAATACGCTTAAATGCATTCTGCTCAATATCCCATTCGACAACGCCCTTATCGTTACCAGCTGTAAAAAATGTGTGCGTATAATAACCCTTCTCTACACAAAAAATAGGGTTTTGATGTCCTGGTAATGTCGATTTTAATGTAATATCCATAGTAATTTCGCTAAAACTCCTTCTCCAGCCGGATCGCATATTTTACGCCCAGTTTTTATGCTGTAGGACTCCACTGATCGAACTGTGAGTCCAGTAAAAATCAATACAGCAATACGTATTGTTAGCCGACAGAAACAAGAAGTGCAGTATATCCACAAATATACTGCACTTCTTAGATTATTTTGTCATCTTAGCTTAAAGCCTTCTCCCCGTTTCGGATTTTGTTCAACGGTGTTGCCATCTTCCGATTTTAAGTGAGCTAGGAGCACGAAGTAAGATGTCCCTTCAAATACCTATTGATGTCTGCTCTCGAGGTTTTTCGCAATTGTTTCCAAAGAAAATCCTTTCTCACGCAACAATACGATCAAATGAAACAATAAGTCTGAAGTTTCATTGATAAAATCAGCATCTGTTTCTGTCAATGCTGCAATTACTGTTTCTACAGCTTCCTCGCCAACCTTTTGCGCAATCTTATTGATACCGCGAGAACGCAGGCGGTTGACATAAGATTCATCAGAAGGATGTTCATAGCGATGGTTGACAATACGCTCTAACTCCAACAGAAAGTTTTGGTTAAAGTCTGTACTGAAACAGCTTCTGCTCCCTGTATGACAGGTAGGCCCCATTGGTTCTGCTTTGATCAAAACAGTATCCTTATCACAATCAACATGGATGCTTTTTACATTCAAAAAGTTTCCACTCTCCTCTCCTTTTGTCCAAAGGCGATTTTTGCTTCGGGAGAAAAACGTAACACGTTTCTCTGCTTGTGTCTTCTCCCAAGCTTTCTCGTTCATATAGCCTAACATCAATACTTCCAACGTTTGGAAGTCCTGCACAATCACTGGAACGAGGCCGTCACTTTTTGCAAAATCTAACATGATTTTAGTATTTCAATTTTTAATTATTTTCGAAGAACCGTGAGCTCTCTTTTAACTTCTCAGGATTTCATCCAGCAAGTTTATGACTTACTTCTCCTTGATCAATCTTGTTTTCTATCTTACGACAATTCCATTTTGACGCAAAGTAGCTTTAAGATCGGGAATCAATATTTCACCATAATGGAAGACCGATGCCGCCAGGGCAGCATCTACGTTAGCTTGCTGAAAAACATCCACAAAATGCTGTTGATTACCAGCTCCGCCAGAGGCAATCAGTGGAATATGAATGCGGTCATTTATTGTTTTTAAAAAACCATTATCAAAGCCATTTTTTGTTCCGTCATGATCCATTGACGTCAGCAGGATCTCTCCCGCTCCACGTTCCTGCGCTTCAAGTATCCAATCCGCTGTGTTCAATTCCGTCCTAATGCGTCCACCACTCAGATGGACAAAATGCTGACCGTCGGTGGACCGGGTATCGACAGCAACAACAACAAATTGTGCACCAAAAGCTGCAGCCATCTGATTGATAAGATCGGGGTTACGTACCGCCGCGGAATTGATGGAAATTTTATCTGCACCTGCATTCAACAGGATGTCAGCATCTTTGATTTCATTGATACCACCGCCAATTGTAAAAGGAATATTCACTTGACGTGCGACTGCTTTGACTAAATCAATTGTCGTTTTACGCTCCTCATGTGTCGCTGTAATATCCAGGAAAACGAGTTCATCAGCCCCTTGTTGAGAATATTCATAGGCCAATTCAACGGGATCACCCGCATCGCGCAGATCCACAAAATTGACTCCTTTTACAGTCCGCCCATCCTTAACATCCAAACAGGGAATTATACGTTTTGCCAGCATTTTAAAATCTGATTAACGATTTTAAATTCCAATCTTTGATTTCATCGATCGAGATTCTATTTTCATAGATTGCTTTACCAACGACAACAGATTCTACACTGCCCAGTTCCTGAAGTTTCTGAATATCGTCCATTGAACTGATCCCGCCAGAAGCAATTAACTTGATAATCGGAGAATGGTTCAACAACTTTTGGTACAATTCAACACCTGCACCGCCCAATTTACCATCTTTACTAATATCGGTACATAAGAATCTAAAGAACCCTAAAACCAAGCATTTATCAATATATTCGATCAATTTGATTGGAGAGCTTTCCAACCAGCCGGAGTATTTGATGACTTCATCCAATACGTCGATCGCTATAACAATGTGGTCTGCATATTTTACTTTACCTTCATTCAATGTCGCCAGTTCCTCCAAGAATGAAGGATTTGTAATTGCCTGTGTTCCGACAATAACGCGATAAACACCCGCATCTACCAATTCTTTAACCTTCTCTATGCTTCTAACACCACCGCCATATTGAATCTTCATATCCGTCTTCTGGATGATATCAAATAAATAGGCCTGATTGCTGAAGTCTCCTTTTGCACCATTTAAATCAATGATATGGACGAGTTCCGTACCATTTGCGCGGTAGGTTTCGATTTGCTCTTCTAAACTAATCGCATACGTTGTAACGTCATTGTAGTTACCCTCTCTCAAACGGACAACTTTTTTGTCCAAAACGTCTATTGCTGGAATGATATACATAGTCGAATATTTTTAATCAATTTGAATAGTTGAAAAATTGAGCAACAGCTGCTCTCCTGCTTTTCCAGATTTCTCTGGATGAAATTGTACGCCAAAGAAATTGTCTTTAGAAATTGCAGCCGAAAAAGGCTGTCCATAGACACATTTTGCCGCAGTATATGTCGCATCGAATTCGATAAAGTACGAGTGGACAAAATAAAAATAAGTTTGATCTTCAATATGTGCAAATAAAGGACTATTTGCTGGCACGGAAACACTATTCCAGCCCATATGTGGTACTTTACCCGACTTTTCGGCATCAAAATGTAACGTCTTCAAAGGAAAAAGCTTTAACATTTCGGCATTTCCTTCTTCTGAAAAAGCCGTCAGTAATTGCATACCAACACAAATCCCCAATACAGGCTTTTTTAGCTTTTTGATATAAGGCACCAATCCTGATTCCTGTAGTTTGTCCATTGCTGCGCCAGCATGCCCCACTCCAGGAATGATGATACGATCGTATTGATCGATCTCATCTGCGGTATTGACCATACCATAGGTAAGCCCAACACGATCCAGTGCCGCTGTCAAAGAGAAAATATTCCCCGCACCGTAATTAATAATTCCTATCATCTTACAATACTCCTTTTGTACTTGGCAATTGCATATGGTCGGCATCGCGTCTTACCGCTTTCTTGATAGATTTAGCAAAAGCTTTGAAGATCGCTTCGATCTTATGGTGCTCATTGTCACCTTCAGCTTTAATGTTTAAATTCGATCGTGAAGCATCTGAAAACGACTTAAAGAAGTGGAAAAACATTTCCGTAGGCATATCGCCGATCTTCTCCCGTTTAAATTCCGCATCCCACACAATCCAGTTGCGGCCACCAAAATCCAATGCAACCTGAGCCAAACAATCATCCATTGGCAACGTATAGGAATAGCGCTCAATTCCACGTTTGTCCCCTAAAGCCTTCAAAAAGACCTCACCCAGTGCGATACCCGTATCTTCGATTGTATGATGTTCGTCGATATGAAGATCACCTTTCGCCTTGATGGTCAAATCAAGTGCTCCATGTCTAGCCAATTGATCTAACATATGATCGAAAAACGGTAACCCCGTTTCGATATCAGACTTACCCGAACCGTCCAAATTCAACTGAATAAAAATATCCGTTTCATTGGTTTTACGATGATGTTCGGCAGTGCGCGTACCCAATTTAAGAAATTCATACACCGTCTTCCAATCTGTTGTCTCTAAAGCTATAACAGTTGAATCTATCGCAAGGTTTTCGAAAGCACCTAATTGATCGTTAGCACGCAGCCAAATTGCCTTTGCACCGAGATTTTGTGCTAATTTAACATCATTCACACGATCCCCGATGACGAAGGATTGGCTCAAATCGTATTTCGACGTATCAAAATAAGCTCCAAGCATACCAACTCCCGGTTTTCGGGTTTCCGCATTCTCGTGTGGAAAGGTTTTATCAATATGTTCCTCGGCAAACACTACTCCTTCTCCTGCAAACGTATCAATCACAAAATGATGGACTGGCCAGAAATTCTCCTCCGGATGGGAAGACGTTCCTAAACCATCTTGGTTGGAAACCAAGATCAATTCGAAATCCAGCTCCTTTGCGATACGTGGAAGATACTGCAAAGCACCAGGATAGAATTTTAATTTGGCAAAAGAATCGATTTGTTCGTCTTCAGGTTCCAAAATTAATGTTCCATCGCGGTCTATAAACAGTACACGTTTTAAGTTATCAGGCATAGTATTATTTATTGATTTGATTAAGTTTTTCTAACAATATTTGATTTTCGGCAGGCGTTCCAACAGTGATCCGTAGGCAGCCTTCACATAATTCGACTTTGGATCTATCTCTAACGATAATTCCATATTGAACTAGATAATCGTAAACTTCACGTGGCTGCTCCATCTTGACCAAAATAAAGTTGGCATCAGAAGGTGTAATATGCTGCACATAGTCCAGTTCAAGCAATTCACGCACGAGTTTCTCGCGCTCCGCCACCGTCTCCTTGATCCAGTCATTGACTTGATCAACCTGATCTAAGGCTTCCAATACAATATCTTGTGTAGCCTGGTTAATGTTGTATGGTGGTTTTATTTTATTGTAAACAGCTATAATCTCTTTACTGGCAAAAGCCATGCCCAGGCGTAGCGCCGCAAGCCCCCAAGCTTTAGACAAAGTCTGCAATACCACTAGATTGGGGTATTCAGCCAGTTCTTGCGTAAATGACTTGACAGCAGAAAAATTAATATAAGCCTCATCGACAACAACAAGCCCCTGAAAATTATTCAAGATCGTTTCAATATCCTGGCGACGGATTGAGTTTCCTGTTGGATTATTTGGAGAACAGATAAAAATCAGTTTAGTATGTGCGTCTATTGCATTGGCAATACCATCCAAATCCAGCTGGTAATCAGCAGTAAGGTTTACTTTTTTGAAAGCAACATCATTGATGTTCGCAGAAACTTCATACATCCCGTAGGTTGGCGGAACTAATATGACATTGTCAACACCAGGGGTACAAAATGCACGGTATAAGATATCAATAGCTTCATCACTTCCATTTCCCAAAAAGATATGCTCTGATGGTACACCTTTTATTTTAGAAAGTTTTGCTTTAACTTGATGTTGGAGAGGGTCTGGATATCGGTTGTAATCATGGTTTAAGGGGGATCCAAAAGGATTTTCATTGGCATCAATCAATATGGATGCCTCCCCTTTAAATTCATCTCTTGCGGATGAATAAGGTACGAGCTTCTTAATATTTTCCCGTAGTAGGTTGTTTAAGTTGAATGGATTATCCATTATAAAAAAATTAGAGCCGTAAACTTAGATAAATTGTTCATCATATGCAATATAATAAGCAATTATTCATAGGCGACTATTGGATCTTCAGTTGCATTTATCAGCTTGTTCTACCTGGTAGTTTGCTTGTATCTATTCGTTTTGGGGTCCTGATTACTTCTCCTTTATCGCTATTTCATTGGTCTTTACCCGTTAATCGCTGGGATATAAGAGAAAAATCAAAAAAACTAAACGGAAAACCATCTACCTTCCACAGAGAGTTCCGTATTTGGGAATACAGTTCTCGCTTCTTCCAATAGGGGATTTAAGTCTCTGTACCGAGCTGAATAATGACCTAATAGCAACTTCTTTGCGTGAGTTTCCTGGGCGATTTCTCCGGCTTCCAGCGCTGTTGTGTGAAACGTCTCTTTTGCGCGATCGACCATATCGTGCAAGAATGTAGACTCATGATACATCAGATTAGCCTTTTGCACATAAGGCAGATATTCTGGCGTCCGTACGGTATCCGAACAATACACATAACTGCGCGATAAGGGGGCAGGAAGGCTCAGGTCGTCTGCACGATATATTGTACCGCTTTCATCGACGTAATCAAATCCTTTTTTGATCATCGGAAAATAGGCGGTCGGTATATTTAATTCCTGCACGACATCGCCCAGCAATGTTCGCGCGCGGGGTCCCTCATCAAAACGAAAGCCGGTGCAGGCGATACGGTGCTTTAATGGAAAAGCACTTACTTTTAATGTTCTGTTTTCAAAAATAACGCCAGGCTGTTCCGGTGAAATCGGATGAAAAACAAGATTATAGCGTAAAATAGTCTCGGAATGCAAAAACTGCACGTCTAAAATTTCCTTTAACGCAGGTGGGCCATACAAATGGAGATCACTTTTTCGGCCGACAAGGTGCATCGATGAAAGCAGCCCCACCAAGCCCAAATAATGATCCCCATGCAAATGGCTAATAAATATATGTCCTATGCGATTGCTTTTGATGCCGTATCGGCTAAGTTGCATTTGTGTGCCTTCTCCACAGTCGATCAAAAACAATTGCTCATTAAAGTTCAACACTTGGCTAGTCGGATGACGATCAAACATCGGCGTTGCCGAGCTATTTCCCAATATCAGAACTTCAAACTTCATATTAATCCTCAATAGTCCCCCGATACTCAGATTCCAATTCGTGCGCAAAGATTAAATCCTCCGCAACCTTTAATGATGGTGCTATTTTCAGCGATTTATCCAAATGCGATACACGAACCATATCCATTAACGTTGGACAAAGATTAACCAAAATAAATATGCCACCAACAGACTGACATAAACGATGGGCAAGCACGCCTAAACGGATACCTACCTCGTCCGTTTGCTTAACGTGGATCATATCCAAAACAATATTCCGTTGTCCAATCGTATTCCGCAACAAAAACTCCCCTTTGAGTTTAGCGGCGTTATCCGCGTCAATCACATCGACATGAGGTTCTATGACAATATAGCGATCGTGCTTATCAATGGTATACTTCATTAGTCTATCTCCTTTGTTTGAGGATACAATGTACTAATAATTTAGCGTTTTCAAGGCGTTTGCCACATTTCTTTCCACACGTTCCAGTACGTTTTCCTGATCTGGATACACAAACTTCTCTCCGACGATATGCTCGTATAGCTCAATATAACGTTCAGAAATGGAAGCCACGATCTCATCGGTCATCTCCGGAACGACCTGACCGTCTTTCCCTTGGAAGCCGTTTTCAATTAACCATTTGCGAACAAACTCCTTCGACAATTGCTTTTGTGACTCACCTTTTTCCTGGCGTTCCTGATAGCCTTCTGCATAAAAATAACGGGAAGAATCTGGTGTATGAATCTCATCGATCAACACAATTTTTCCATCTTTTTTTCCAAACTCATATTTTGTATCCACCAAAATTAGCCCTCTTTGCGCAGCAATTTCAGTACCTCTTTGGAACAATGCTTTGGTATATTGCTCCAATTGAATATAATCTTCCTCGCTTACGATACCCTTTTTCAAGATATCGGCACGTGAGATATCTTCATCATGTCCAACAGCAGCCTTTGTTGTCGGTGTAATAATTGGCTCAGGCAATTTGTCATTTTCTTTCAGTCCTTCTGGCAATGCCTCACCACATACTTCACGTTTGCCTGCAGCATATTCACGCCAAGCGTGTCCCGACAAGTAACCCCGAATAACCATTTCTACTTTAAACGGCTCACACATTTGACCGATAGTAACACTTGGATCCGGAACAGATACGACCCAATTTGGAATAATATCAGCCGTAGCCTTTAAAAATTTGGCTGCAATTTGATTCAACACCTGTCCTTTATAGGGTATAGGACGTGGAAGTACCACATCAAATGCCGAAATACGATCTGAGGCAACCATCGCCAAATAAGTATCGGCAATCGTATACACGTCACGTACTTTTCCCCGGTAAAAAGCAGTCTGATTTTCGAAATTGAAATTTGTTTCTTTTATAGCATTCATGTTCAAAGTAAAATTCAAATGTAAGTAATTGTTCATTTATGACTGCGTTTAATGGCATTCATAAATGCAGCGCATTTATTTAAGAGCTCGCTCGGCTCGATTTGTCTTTTAATATTAAATATCACCATACGCTTCGAGGATGCGGCGAACCAATTTATGGCGAACCACATCTCCACCGCTGAGGTGGATAATGTCTATTCCTTCGATATTCTCCAATAAACGAATCGAAGTAGACAATCCAGATTGATTTTTTTTCGGTAAATCTACCTGTGTCATATCACCTGTAACGATAAATTTTGCCGTCGGCCCCATACGTGTCAAAAACATCTTCAGCTGCATATCCGTTGCATTCTGAGCTTCGTCCAGAATCACAAAGCAGTTGTCAAGTGTTCGCCCACGCATAAATGCTAAAGGAGCGACCTCAATGGTCCGATTTTCCAGATAACCTTTTAGCTTCTCTGCTGGAATCATATCGTCCAATGCATCGTAGAGCGGTCTCAAATAGGGATCTACCTTCTCCTTTAAGTCGCCAGGTAAAAAACCGAGATTTTCTCCGGCCTCTACGGCTGGTCTCGTTAGAATGATCCTTTTGATTTCTTTATTTCGAAGTGCTCGAACAGCTAATGCAACCGCCGTATAGGTCTTTCCTGTGCCCGCCGGTCCGATAGCAAATAAGATGTCATTTTTCGAAATACTATCCACCATCTTTCGCTGGTTGGCCGTACGTGCACGTACAATAAGACCATTAGGTCCATACACGATCGGTTCAGATCCAAAGGCTGCATGTTTGGCCGCAAGTTCTTTTTCTTGTTGAACAGCAGAACCTGCACTTGCTCCAAGGAGATTTTCAAAATCCAATAAAGTAATGTTGTTAAATTTCTCCAGATGAGCCATGACTTCCTTAAACGATTGCTCAAACAGATCTAATTCCTTCGCGTCTCCCAACACCTTCATTTCACTTCCGCGAGCTACAATCCGCAGTTTTGGGAATTGCTTCTTCAAATAATCGAAGTGCTCATTGTCTGCTCCCCATAATATGGGCAAATTCAGACCATCTAATGCAATTAGTAATTCGTTCAAATTTTATCCTATTTAGAATTAATTAGATTGTAGCCATTACACAATATCGTTCCTGTATAATACTATTCAAAATTAACGTATTCTAACGAAACAACCAAGAAGATACAGCGTACAAACGACGATGATTTAGAAGCTTATGGAGACAGCCCACAAAGGGGCACAAAGATTTCATTATACATAAAATCTTCGCTATGTTTGTGTATATCAATCGAAAAAAGACAGATTCAAAATAAGTTATCCAATTAGCTTTATAAATCATCTGATAAATAGTAATTTTGTCCACTATTTAGATAAATATAAGGGTATATTTAAGGGAATTCGACAGCAATTCGATCTAGGATTTAGATTATAATGGCAGTAATTACATTAACAACAGACTTAGGACACAAAGATTTTTATCAAGCCGCGTTAAAAGGTAGTCTTTTATCGCAGTTGTCCGGTGCCAATATTGTTGATATTACCCACGAAATTCCAGCATTCAACATCCCTCGGGCGGCCTTTGTATTAGGTAACGCTTATCATTATTTTCCTAAAGGAACCGTACACATTATCGGAATTAACACCCTGTTTCATGAAGAGTCGAAATATATCGGCATGAAATACAACGATCATTATTTCGTCGGTGCCGACAATGGTATTTTCAGTCTATTGCTGAATGGCAATGAACCACAGGAACTCTATGAGCTCAACTTAATGCAAGACCTTCGGTATCTTCACTTTCCGCTCGCAGATATCCTTTCTAAATCCGCCTGTCATATTGCCAAGGGAGGCAAACTGAAAGAAATCGGAACTTCAATGCAACAGCTCATCGAAAAAGTAACTTTGCAGCCTATCTTTGATAAAGACATGATCCGAGGCAACGTCATTTATGTGGATGCTTTCGGCAATGCCATTACCAATATCTCGAAAGATCTATTCAATAAAGTTCAAAAAGGACGTCATTTTGTCCTTTATTTCAAACGCAATGAAACCATTACCAACCTTTCCTGGCATTACAACGAAGTCGGAGAAGGCGAGAAACTTTGTTTATTTGGTATTTCCAACTACCTTGAAATCGCCATCAATAAAGGTAATGCAAGCCAGCTACTCGGACTTCACGATGACGATTCCAATGTAATTCGTATAGAATTTAAAGATTAATTTCATAAATTCATCTGTAATGCTTTCGCTCCAATTTTTTTCCTTGGTCAAACTGATCGTAGGGCTAAACTTGTAGCTGTAGCTTTATGGCAAAATAAAATTTTACCATGAACGTTAGTTTAAACTAAACATTTGATAAATAGATCGTCCAAATACATGATGAAATTTTTAAGATTCCTTCTTTCAATCACCGTTCTTTTTTGCTTCTTTGGACAGGCCAAGTCGCAAAACAACCCAGACTCCAGCTCTTTTGAGGTACAACGAAGCCGTGTAAATGACCTACTCGATGCCCGTCAACAGAAATTCGGGGCTTATGACACGAGCCTCACACAAAAAACAGGACTTTTTGGTCTTTTCAAATCAAAAGGTGACATGCAAAAGAGCATCGATATCCTTAAAGATATCGTCATCACAGATAACAACATTTTCCTGGAAACCCAAAAACTATTGAAAATCAAAGATTTTGAAAAAGATAAATACCAACAATTGGCAACAGATTACGACAAGCAGGTATCAGCCTATATAGGTACCATAAGTAAACTTCAAAAAGAAAACGAAAAACTGCGGGCACAGGGAGAGAAAACATCCGGAAATCTACCGCTAAGCAACATCCTCCTCTATATTGCTTTACTTGTTATCGCCGTATTAGGCTATGTACTCTATAAATTTAAAGCGCAACAAACAGCTTCAAAACAACAAAATTTAGGATAAAACGCCACAGCAATAGACATCTGCACAACGACAAGCCACTTAAAACTGCTGTTTAAATCAGAAAAAGTACGATTCTATTCAAAAATTGACTAAAGTATGATAGCAATATATTTTTAATCTCTTTACATTTGTCCTCGCAACAAAATTTGAAGTAGCGGATATGGCAAGAGGATTCAACAGCGGTAATAAACAAGAAGAAGATCTACCAAAACCAAAATTGAATAAGGAGCTCCTATTGAGAGCATCTAAATTGATGACCTATTTAAAACCATATCGGTTTAAATTTGGGGTCGGCATGTTTTTCTTGGTATTATCCAGTTTGGCCATGCTCGCCTTTCCAGCTTTGCTTGGTGCCATGATTGATGCTGCGCAAGGCAAGCAAACTTATCCCTGGCTTGCACCACACGTCTATTATATTGGTGGAATTGCCTTTATTATTCTGTCTTTTCTATCAGTCGTCTCTTTTTTTCGTATACGCATTTTTGTTGAGATTGCAGAACGTACGCTATCCGCATTACGCAAGGACACCTACCTCAAACTCATTTCATTACCAATCGAATTTTTCGCCAATCGCCGTGTCGGGGAATTAAACAGCCGCTTGTCTGCAGACCTTTCACAGATTCAGGATACGTTAACAACAACATTGGCTGAAATCTTAAGGCAGTTGATTAGTCTTTGTTTCGGTGTATTCCTTTTGGTTTGGGTATCTCCCAAACTTGCGCTCATGAACCTTTGTATATTACCGATCATTGTTGTGGCTGCTATTATTTTCGGAAAATTCATCCGCGAATTATCCAGACAGGCACAGGATAAAATGGCCGAGTCAAATAGTATTGTCCAGGAAACATTGTTGGGGATAAGCAATGTAAAAGCCTTTGTGAATGAATATTTCGAATTCAACCGTTACAGTAATCAGATGGATTCGGTCGTGAAATTAGCGGTCAAAGGAGCTACCTTCCGAGGTGCTTTTGCCTCTTTTATTATCTTCTGTATTTTCGGAGCTGTGATCGCTGTCATTTGGTATGGAGCTGCATTAGTTTCTATCCATGAAATGACAGTAGGCGACCTAACGACCTATATTCTATATTCGATGTTTGTAGCAGGTTCTATGGGTAGTTTTCCGGAGCTATACGCTAATATCCAACGCTCTTTGGGAGCGAGTGAACGGATTTTGGAAATTTTGGATGAGCCACAAGAAAACCTTAATGTGAAACCAACTTGCAAGGAAGTCCACAAAACCATGACCGGTAAACTAAGCTTCAACCATGTTTCCTTTGCCTACCCAAGCCGTCCCGATATTGAAATCCTGAAAGACATCAACTTTACAGCCAATGCGGGTGATAAAATCGCTATAGTTGGCCCAAGTGGAACCGGGAAATCAACGATAGCTTCATTGATTCTACAATTCTACACAGCAAAAAAAGGGGAAGTAAGTTACGACGACAGACCTGCATCCGATTTTGAGCTTTGTGATATCCGCAACCAGGTCGCTATCGTACCACAGGATGTTTTGTTATTTGGCGGGACAATCCGTGAAAATATAGCTTATGGTAAGCTCGAGGCTACAGAAGATGAAATTATAGCAGCTGCGAGACGTGCCAACGCGCACCAATTTATTTTAAATTTCCCTGAAGGCTATGACACCATTGTTGGTGAACGTGGCGTTAAACTCTCCGGTGGTCAGCGCCAGCGCATTGCCATTGCCCGTGCACTTTTAAAAGACCCTGCAATTCTTATTCTGGACGAAGCCACCTCTTCCTTAGACTCAGAGTCAGAAAGACAGGTACAGGAGGCATTGGAGGAATTAATGCGTGGACGCACCTCGATCATTATTGCACACCGACTATCGACCATTGTTGATGCTGATAAAATTATCGTTGTCGAAAATGGAATCGTATCTGAAAGCGGTACTCACTTTGAACTGCTCCAAAAAGAAAGCGGTCTCTATCAGCATCTGTATAATCTGCAGTCAAAGCAGCAGAAAATTGATATGTAAAATTTTGTTAATTATTGATTCTTTTTAAACAAATTCACCCTGTGATTGTTCATTTGGTATCATACTTGATTATCATTTGAATATATAACAAAATAGAAGAATTATGAAAAATAGCAAAAATGGATTAGTGGCATTTGCTTTGGTAGGATTAGCTGCGGGAGCTGCTGCATGGTATCTTTTAGGAACTGATGATGGAAAAAAACAATTAGATCGTGCAAATGATGGCATTAAAAGCTTAACTAAGTCATTGAAAGATCTTTCAAAAAAAGAAGCTAAAAAGGCACAAAAACTAGCCAACAGAGCTTCGGCTGAACTAGACCATTTGAAATCAAAGGCACAAGCAGCGTTCAGCAGAGCTTCAGATGATGCAGATGCATTGAAAAACAAAGCAAAAGAAGCCGGCAGAGAAGCTTTGGACCACGCCAATAATGCCGCTCAAAATTTGGCAAGCAAAATCGACAATACAACTGATGCTGCAAAATCCAAAATTTCTAACGCATAAGTAAAAAAACAGCTTTTTTAAGAATTGATGGTTTTGGTCACTCTCGTGGTCAAAATACATTTGTATCTTTGCTGCATATGACTTTGCTGCAACAGGTAAAAACTTTAATTCTTAAAGACATCATTCTGGAATGGCGTTCAAAATATGCTATTAACGGAATTCTACTATATGTCGTATCAACTGTTTTCGTTTGCTATCAAGCGTTCAAATCAGTTGATACGGCTACTTGGAATGCATTATTCTGGATCATTATGCTCTTCGCTTCGATCAATGCAATCAACAAAAGCTTCGTCCAAGAAAACCCAAACCGGCAACTTTACTATTATTCACTGGTCGATCCCAGAGCAATCATTTTAGCGAAAGTCATTTACAATATGATGATGATGACCCTGCTGGCGGTCATTGCCTATTTTGTCTATTCGACGATATTCAGAAACCCTGTCGGTGATCCAACCCTTTACTTCATTTCGGTCATCTTGGGCAGCATAAGTTTTGCTACTGTTTTTACCATGATCTCGGGGATCAGCTCCAAAGCAGGCAACAATAGCACCCTAATGGCCATCTTGAGTTTCCCCGCCATTATCCCGCTGTTAATCGTATTAATCAAGCTGTCTCGCAATGCAATAGAAGGCCTGGAAAGGGCTACCAGCAGCAAAGAAATAATCGTATTACTTGCAATTAATGTAATCACCATCACTATTTCTTTGTTGTTATTTCCGTACCTTTGGCGAGATTAAGTGTCAGAATTGAGAACAAACTAAATTCAATTTATCCATGAGAAAAAAATGGTGGAAAATATTAGCGGTAATGATTATCTGTGCGGTCATTATCAATGGTCTTTTAGGACCTGTTCCCCGCCTATTCATCCTTCACGAAAGCATACGAAATGTTTATTTTCATGTCCCAATGTGGTCTGCCATGTTCGTTATGTACTTGGTTTCCGTTATTTACAGTATTAAATACCTCAATACGGGCAAACAGGAGTATGATTTAATGGCCATTGAAGCTGTCAATACCGGAATAACATTTTGTTTTCTTGGACTTGCCACAGGCATGCTTTGGGCAAACATTACCTGGGGAGAACCCTGGCCAAACGATCCGAAGCTTAATGGCTCCGCAATAGCAACACTGATGTATCTGGCCTATTTGGTACTCCGTAATGCGCTGGAAGAAGAGCAAAAAAGAGCAAAAATATCCGCTGTGTACAATATCTTTGCATTTCCAATTATCATCGTGCTACTTTATATTCTACCGAAGATGACAGACTCTCTTCACCCCGGAAGTGGTGGAAACGCTGCCTTTGGCGATTTAAAAATGAGCAGCGAGCTACGTCCTACATTTTATGCAGCGATGATTGGCTGGCCAATGATTGCAGCTTGGATCTGTTCACTCCGCTATAGAGTACGTTTGCTCGAAAAGAAAGATTTGAACGCATAGAATTGAACGGCTAATACAATCCTCTATTTCTATCATAGAGAAATCGGGTAAAGCCCAATCAATAAAAAACAGGATATTACATAAATCAAATAGCGTGTATCGAGTCATGTATAACAATGAAAACGACACGAATAATATTTTAAACAAATGAAAAAAATAACATTGTCAATCGCCTTACTACTCTTATCGACTTTGAGCACATTTGCACAAGATGATGTCGAGATGGCGACTGGATTGCGTAGCGAAGGTAAAATCTACGTTGTTGTATTGGTCATGTTGGTCATTTTTTTAGGTTTGGCTTTCTTCCTTTTCTTGCTCGATCGCCGTATCAGCAAATTGGAAAAAAAGAATAAATAGCATTTTATTGATCGCATACAATGATTATAAGTCAGTTTAGAAATTATTCACCCATCAATATTTTATTTCTATCCCTCGTGGGTTTTGTTTTATGTTTAGGCATATTTCTTCACCTTCCGGACAAACTTGATTCTGTAATCTTTGAACCTGCCTTGGGGAATCTTTTAGGAGAAAATAACTTAATCAACCTCTCTCCTTCGACCAATGTTTTTATCACACTGATCTTGACGATTTTTCAAGCAACGATACTCAATCGCATCACCAGCCATTTTAACCTGCTGGGCAAACCCAGTTTCTTGGTGGCTTTGATGTATATGACACTGGCCAGCTTGTTTTTACCATTTTTGGTACTGTCCCCGACCCTGATCTGTAATTTTATTTCGATATGGATGTTAAGCAAGTTGCTCTCCCTCTATCGGCAGACAGATGTTAAAGCCGAAATGTTTGATCTCGGTATGATTGTAGGTATAGGAAGTCTGATCTACTTCCCGTTTCTGAGTATGTTCTTCCTATTGTGGATAGGCCTACTCATTTTTAGGCCCTTCAATTGGCGTGAGTGGATCACCCCTTTACTTGGCCTGGCAACAGTTTATTTCATCTTAGCGGTTATCTATCTATGGATGGGTAAAATGCAGCAGTTTTATACCATTTGGCTGCCGTTTACCTACAAATTCCCTACTGCTATTCGCATTCAATTAGTCGATTATCTGGTACTCGTCCCGGTAATCTTTACGTTAATACTCTTCCTTTTGGTATTGAAAGACAATTTTTTCAAAAGTGTCGTGCATATTCGCAAGTCATTTCAACTGTTGTTTTTTATGTTATGCCTAGCGATCGTCTCTTTTTATTGGAATAAAAAACTAACGGAGGCCCATTTTTTACTTTGTGCCCCTTCTATCGCTATTTATATGGCTTATTATTTCACCTATGCCAAAAAGAAATGGTTTTTTGAAGTCGTATACGCCATCATAACACTTACCATAATCTACTTTCAGTTTTTCTAAACTACTGTACAATAAGTGTTTAACCTTTTTTAACAAAATCGGCTTAACAAGCTCGCAAAAATTGAATAGTTTTGTATGCGATTAAAAGCAAAGAACATTTAATATAAGAGTCAGATAACTCGAAAATTTCACTAAAACTAAATAAACATTAGTTTCTCAATTTTATAGATTGACCATGCAGAAACGCTTTACAAGCTCTCTAAGAAATAAATCACTCCAACTGTTGTTAGCAGGTGGAATTTTAGCTAGTTCTACTACCGCATTTGCACAAAAAACGACATCCGCATCACCTTATTCTCAATTTGGACTTGGTCAGATGCGTGAAGATTTATTGCCACAATATAGAGGCATGGGAGGTGTCAATACCGCTATCCGGAGAATCAATGGTGTATACAATACCAACCCAAGCAACCCTGCATCTTATTCTGCAACACAGTTTACAACCTTTGATGCTGGTTTATACGGGAATTACACGCAGTTAAATTCGACGACCAGATCCGATAATACTGCTGACTTTGCCTTTAGCCACATCACGATGACTTTCCCAATGAAACGATTTGGCGGTATCAGCTTGGGTATCCTTCCCTACTCAGATATAGGCTATCGGACATCTTCAAGTGGAACAGTCAATTCTGATCTCTATACGAAAGTATTCACGGGCGAAGGTGGTTTAACTAAAGCCTATGCGGGTTGGGGTGTACGCATTGTAAAAGGTCTGAGTATTGGTGCCAATATGTCTTATCTATTTGGAACCTTAAATGATTATAGCCGTGTAGAGTTTTTGCCTACATCCGGAGCATTAAATACGCAACAACAAAATAAGCGCGAAATCCAAGGAATTATCTTTGATTATGGATTACAGTACGAACAACCTTTAAATAGAGAATATTCGTTGATCGTTGGTTATTCAGGATCGCTAAATAATGACATCAAAGAAAGAACAACAATTTTTAATACAAGAATTACACCTTCAACGGATCCAAACAATCAAAACATTCCTTTGGATAGTACCTATGTTTCTGGCCGTAGCAGCAGGCATTTGACGCTTCCGTTGAAACACAATGTAGGTATTACTCTTGCACGTAATAACCGCTGGTTGGTAGGGGCCGATTTTAAATATGCCGATTGGTCAAGATTTCAGACAAGAGCGGGTGAAAACGAACTACGAAAGAATTATGGCGTAGCCATTGGCGGTCAGATTACACCAGATGTTACTTCGCTCAAATATTTGAACCAAGTAGACTATAGAGTTGGTTTCAGGTATAATAAAACACAATATTTCTTAAGCGACCAGAATATCAACGATATGGCGGTTACTGTAGGCGTAGGTTTGCCATTAGCAAGAAATCAATTTTCAGGGGCCTTCTCTAAAATAAATTTCTCTGCAGAATTTGGCCAAATGGGCAAAATCAGCAATAACCTCCTACGTGAGCGTTATATTAACTTTAATATTGGCTTTACCCTAAATGACCGCTGGTTTAGAAAACCTCCTTTAGATTAATTAATACGATGGTACGCAAGACGTTTGCTTCATCCATATTCCAAAATATATCGCCCCTAGTAATATTATCTTTACTAGGGGCGCTCTCATTGACCTCTTGCGAACCGGACCTCAAAGAGGTGGATCGCCTTGCCAACATGAAAAAGGAAGAGGCGGTCGACATTTCACGTCATGTCGATATTATCTATAGCGATTCCACACGGGTAAAAGCGAATCTCACAGCGCCCGAAATGCGTATCAAACACGATAGCACCGAAGTATACGAATTTCCAAAAAGCATAAAAATCATCTTTTATGACGACAATTTAAAGGAAACCCAGCGAATCACTTCCGACCATGCCATCCGAAGGGAAAAAGAAAAGACGACCACCTTTACAAAAAATGTGGTGGTAACGATGGCCGACGGTTCTGTCATCAAAACAGAAGAGATTATCTATGACGAAAGTAAAGCCGATAGCAACAGCAACATGACCTTTTATAATCATGTTCCCATTACGGCATTCTTTCGAGATAATCGCGGTAACTTACAAGGTTCATCATTTACTTCGGACAAAGATTTTAAACATGTCAATATAGCCAATGCAACTGGGTATACGGTCATTACCAACAACAACCTCTTCCCTTCGTTAGGTAAATAGCTCATCGTGGGCCATAAACCAGATTCCGGTTTGGTTTAAAAGCAGCTATGGATCTGATACAATGGCTCCAGACTGTTTATTTATACGATTAAGTTATTCAAAACGAATCATTTGAACTAAAAGAGAACAAAAAACTCCACTTTATACAAATAGTTTTCAAATTTGTTTTGCTACATTCAGGAAAATATTCCTTTTTTTTTTATAAAAATTGTATCTTGCACCGCATTTTGCTATGCTATGCATAAATTAACGAAATACAAGTATTTACACAATATAAACACAATAAGCAGACTATGGGATTAATGGGCTTTTTGCGTAACAAAGCTGGTGTCATCTTGACCGCGGCTATGGCTATCGCAATTTTAGCATTTTTACTAGGCGATGTCGTTCGAGGGGGAGCTC
Organism: Sphingobacterium sp. HSC-15S19; assembly: GCF_050433745.1. Classification (NCBI taxonomy): domain Bacteria; kingdom Pseudomonadati; phylum Bacteroidota; class Sphingobacteriia; order Sphingobacteriales; family Sphingobacteriaceae; genus Sphingobacterium; species Sphingobacterium sp. HSC-15S19. The sequence goes on along the minus strand of NZ_JBNPWQ010000005.1, from coordinate 20,117 downwards.
CTTTTTGGGCGAGACATCAAAATCGTGTAGGGGAAGTCAACGGAACTGAAATTGAATATCCTGCGTTCAGTAAGCAAGTTGAACAAACAGAGGAAATGTTCAAACAACAAATGGGCGGTGCAGTCACCCCTCAAATGCGGACCTACGCTGTTCAACAAGTATGGAATCAATTTTTGTCAAGAGAGATCTTGAAAAAGGAAATTGAAAAAATTGGTTTGACTGTCGGTAAAGACGAATTAAATGATTTAGTGCAAGGTAACAACCCTTCGCCTCAAATCGTTCAAGCCTTCACCAACCCACAAACAGGACAATTTGACCCGAGTCAACTGCGTGCTTTTATCACCCAAATGAACACATCAGGTAACCAACAAGTGGCTGAACAATGGGAAGAACTACTGAAAGGCGTTAGAGATGAGCGTTTAAGCAGCAAATATGGCGAATTGCTTTCCAATAGCGTATATGTTACTTCTTTGGAAGCAAACGAAGAATACCAAGAGCGTAATAAACTTGCAGACTTCAAATACATTCTTTTAGATTACGCTTCTGTTAAAGATGCTGATGCTAAATTGACTGATGCAGATTACCAAGAATATTATAATGAACATAAAAACATGTTCAAAACACAAGAGGAAACACGTGCGATTCAATACGTAATGGTGGATGCAAAACCTCTTGCGAAAGATTCATTGGCCGTAAAAGAGACGATCAACAAATTGAAACAAGATTTAATCGTTGCTAAAGATGACTCGTTATTTGCTTCGATCAATTCAGACAACAAATTTCCGTTTACTTATGTGAAAAAAGGACAATTGAGTCCTTCATTGGATTCAGTTGTATTCAATGTCGCTGCCGGAACAACAGTTGGACCTTTCTTAAACAACAATGCATTTGAAATCGCAAAAGTTGTTTCGACGATCGTAAGCCCTGACTCTGTGAAAGCATCACACATCCTATTGGATCCTGCTGCCGAAGGTGGAATGGATAAAGCATTGGCGAAAGCAGATTCTATCAAAGGTTTGATTCAAAAAGGAGACAATTTCGCAGCATTGGCCGTTCAGTTCAGCAAAGATCCAGAGAGCAAAACGAATGGTGGAGAGCTGGGTACTTTAACAAGAGGCCGTATGGCACCAGATCTTGAGACAGCCATCTTCGAAAGTAAAACAGGCGATATCAAAGTTGTAAAATCACAATATGGTGTCCATGTCATTAAAATTGAGAAACAATCAGGTAGTTCAAAATATGCTAAAGTTGCCATCATTGACAAAGTGATCAACAGTGGGAAAGAAACGTTGAACAATGCGCATAGCAAAGCGACAGCATTCTTATCTGCAGCTACAGCACAGAACTTTGCTCAGGAAGCGAAAAAACTTGGTCTAGAAGCAAAAACAGCCTCACGCGTAACAGCGATGGACAATGTACTAGATGGTGCCGAAGCTCCGCGTGATTTAATCAAATGGGCTTTCGAAGCGAAAAAAGGTGAGATTTCAGACAAAGTATTTGAGACTGAAACCTCTTATATCTTAGCAAGCCTGGTCGACATACAGCCTAAAGGAACCCTTTCCTTGGATGCTGTTAAGAAAGATATTGAACCTGCAGTAAGAAATATGGTTAAAGCTAAAATCTTGAAAGATAAATTTGACAAGGCTTTAGCAGGTACATCTTCTATTGATCAAGTTGCACAAAAAGTTGGTAAAGCAGCTATTCACGTTGAAAATGTTGTCTTCGCAAATCCAGTTATCCCTGGTGTTGCATTAGAAAACAAAGTAGTTGGTACTGTTTTTGGACTACAGCCAAACAAACCTTCCAAAGCTATTGAAGGTAATACAGGTGTATATGTTGTACAAGTAAATGGTTTTACCAATCCTGCCGCTATTTCGGATATCAACGGGCAAAAGAAACAAATGCTTGCAGCAAAAGCACAACGCGCTTGGGGATCTATTTTCCGCGCATTACAAGACAAAGCTGAAATCATTGACAATAGAGTGAAATTCTTTTAAAAGATTTTTAAGTAAATTTGTAGCCGGACGAATTATCGTCCGGCTTTTTTTTGATGTAAATATGGATATTCAAACAAATATTGTCAACAAAGTTGCGCAAAGTGGGTTAGTCACAGTTGACTTGGCCAACTACCATCCTAAGGCAGACAATGTAGTATATGATATTAAGGATAATCTCTTCCATGGCTTGATTCTTAAAGAAAAGGACTTCCGCGAGTTCATTAAGACACACGACTGGTCGCAATACGCGGGTAAACATGTCGCCATTACGTGTACTGCCGATGCCATTGTTCCGACTTGGGCTTATATGTTATTGGCCAACAAATTGGAGCCCTATGCAACGACAGTTATTTTTGGGGATTCAGAAGAGTTATTACGCATTCAGTATGCTGCGGCAATTGAACAGATCGACATGGAACAATTTCGGGATCAACGTGTCGTTGTGAAAGGTTGTGGCGATACTTTTATTCCAGAGTCTACATTTGTACAGTTTACAGTAAAACTAAGTAAGGTTGCAAAAAGTATTATGTACGGTGAACCCTGTTCTACGGTCCCCGTATTTAAGCGGACACAGCCTAAATAAATCAGCTCAGAATTAAGTATAAGTCATCGTCCATGAACGTCTCATTAACTCCAAAAGTTAAATTTATTTGAATGAAATTAACATTTCTTTTTCAAACAAATTTCGTAAACTTACGTACATGAAACTTATATCGACTTTGCTCCTTTACTTATCCGTTATCGTAAGTACTGCTTTCGCTCAAGATTTACCGCATTTAAAAGAATCGGCATTTAAAGGTGGTGAGAAATTAAAATATAAACTCCGTTATGGCTTTATTTCAGCCGCAACAGGGACATTAACCGTTGAGGATACCAAGGACGGAGCTGGAAACCCTTCCTTTCATCTATATGCTGCCGGCAAAACAGCTGGCGCCTTTGCGATATATACCGTAAGAAATGAATACAATTCGTATATCAACAGCAAAACATTTTTACCGTATTATTATACAGAGAACATTCGTGAAGGAGGATATAGACGGAATGATAAGGTACGCTTCAACCAGGAGACAAATAGTGTTGTAGGTAATAAAGGGACTTTCAACTCGAAGGTAGATCAGACTTTCGACTTGCTTTCTTCCTATTATTTTGCCCGTAATCTAGATCTGTCGACTGTTAAACCAGGAGAATCTTTTAAGCTGACTTATTTTTTGAATGATGAGATTGCCACCTTAGGCATACAATATATTGGAATAGAAAAAATAAAAACAGAATTAGGCACTTTAGAATGTCTCAAATTCAGTCCTGAGATTAAACCGGGACGTATCTTTAAAAAAAATAGCAAGCTTTATCTGTGGGTAACCAATGATGGCAACCGTATTCCGGTCAAAGCCAATGTAGATATTCTCATCGGCTCGGTAACATTAGAATTACTCGAAGCCAGTGGATTAAAATACAAATTGGGACAAAAAGCAAGCTACTCAAAATAATTAGAATGATTGAAGTAGGAAATGTACTGGTGCACGAAGATCTAATCAACAATGACTTTGTGTGTAATTTATCAAAATGTAAAGGAATCTGTTGTATTGAAGGCGATTCAGGCGCCCCTTTATTGGAGAGTGAAAAGGCTATATTAGAGGAGATTTATCCCAAAGTAAAACCCTATATGACCGAGAAAGGTATTGAAGCGATTGAAGAGCAAGGGAAGTATGTTGTCGATGTTGATGGCGATCTAACGACCACCTGTGTCGATGGGAATAAAGAATGTGCCTATGTGACCTGGGAAAATGGCATTACAAAATGCGCTATCGAAAAGGCGTACGAACTTGGCGAAGTCCATTGGCGCAAACCCGTGTCGTGTCACCTCTATCCTATCAGGACAACACATTATCCCGAATTCGACGTACTTCACTATGACCGTTGGCATATCTGTAAAGATGCATGCTCATTTGGCAAAGAATTACAGGTACCTGTATTTAAATTTTTAAAGGATCCTCTCATCCGCACCTATGGTGAAGAATGGTACAAAAATCTTGAGAAAGCAGTCGAAGAGTTGTAACAAAATCACTATCTTTAAGCTTTAACTATTTTGGTATTTCACCCCAATTCATGTCAAAATTAAGAGAGATCCAACGCCCTATTGCCCACGAACTTGAGGCTTTTGAAAAAAAATTCAAAGCTTCAATGAAAAGCTCCGTCCCCTTATTGGATCGTATTACACAATACCTGATCAAACGTAAAGGCAAACAAATGCGGCCTATGTTTGTGTTCTTTTCTGCTGGTATATGCAACGGAATTAATGAGTCCACTTACCGAGGAGCTGCTCTCGTAGAATTGTTGCATACCGCCTCACTCGTACATGATGATGTGGTGGACAATTCCTATGAACGCAGAGGTTTTTTCTCCATCAATGCATTATGGAAAAATAAAATTGCTGTTTTGGTGGGTGATTTTCTGCTGTCTAGAGGCCTGCTCCTTTCTGTAAAACATCAGGATTATCACTTGTTAAAAATTGTCTCGGAAGCTGTGGATCAGATGAGCGAAGGTGAATTGCTTCAAATCGAAAAGGCCCGTAAACTGGATATTGAAGAATCTATTTATTTTGAGGTCATACGGAAGAAAACAGCGTCGCTGATTGCGTCTTGCTGTGCCTGTGGATCGGCTTCTTCCAATGCAGATCAGGAAACAATAGATAAGCTCCATCAATTTGGTGAAAAAATCGGAATTGCATTTCAAATTAAGGACGATTTATTCGACTTTGGGTTAGATGATGTCGGCAAACCGCTCGGCAATGACATCAAAGAGAAGAAAATGACCTTACCGCTAATCTATGCCTTGAATCAAGTAACTTCAAGTGAAAAGCGTAGGATCATTAATTTGATTAAAAACCATAATGAGGATGCACACAAAGTGGCCGAAGTCATTGCCTTTGTCCGCCAGAGCGGAGGGCTCGAATACGCTACAAATAAGATGCTGGAATACCAACAAGACGCTTTCCGGATTTTGGAAGACTTTCCCGACAGTGAATACAAAGCGGGGTTGGAGCAGCTGGTAAAATATACAACAGAAAGAAAAAAATAAAATGAGTCACGAATTAATGTTTTTTGGCGGATTCCTCATCTTTATTGCACTTATGCTAGCAATAGATCTAGGCTTATTCTCCAAAGGCGACAAACCTGTTAGCCTAAAGATGGCTAGCATCATGAGCGCCATCTGGGTCTTATTCTCATTGGGTTTCTATTGGCTTCTTCGTCACTATGGATTTGAACTACACAACATCCATGACTTAGACCACCTTCAGGAAATCATTACCAAACACCACCACGATATTAAAATCATTCCGGGTGATTTAGCGGCGAGTCTCGAGCTCTACAACAAAAATCTTGGGCTGGAATATCTCACCGGTTATGTTGTGGAATATGCCCTATCCGTAGATAATATCTTTGTGATGGTATTATTATTTACTTCTTTTGGGATTCCGGAGCGCTATTACCATAAAGTTTTGGTATGGGGAATTTTGGGCGCAATCATTATGCGTTTCTTATTTATTTTCCTTGGCGCTACCCTGATTGCTAAATTCGGCTGGATTCTATATGTTTTTGGTGCTTTTCTGGTCTTTACAGGTGTAAAAATGTTTATCAACCGTAACCAGGAAGAAGAAGTAGATCCACAGAACCACCCAGTTGTTAAATTCGCTTCCCGATACTTTAAGGTAACACCAAAATTAGATGGCGGGCACTTCTTCCATGTAGAGAACGGAGTGAAATATATGACGCCACTATTTCTTGTATTACTGGTCATAGAATTTACGGATTTGATTTTTGCTGTGGATTCTATCCCTGCAATTTTCTCGGTTACCAAAGATGCCTATGTTGTATTTTTCTCCAATATTTTTGCCATACTTGGATTGCGATCTATGTTCTTCCTTTTGGTCAATATTATCCACAAATTCCAATACCTCAAAGTAGGTTTAGCATTTTTGCTGGTCTTCATTGGTCTAAAGATGCTGCTGCATCACTGGTTGGCCGAAGTAGGTTTTACAACAACACATTCATTGATTGTTATTGTCAGCATACTTGCATTGAGTATCATTGCTTCGCTGCTTTTTCCAAAAAAGCCTTCACCGGCTGATTAAGCGATTATTGACAAGCTACCGGTGGTCATTGTCCGACAAGAAACACCGGTAATCAGCGCTAAATTATAAGCGATACAAAACACTATGGTCAGAAAGAAATTTCTGACCATTTCTATTTGATGTTAACATTTCTTATATATCCTATTCTCCAACAAAAGATTAGCAAAAAAATAGTAGATTTTTAAGAACAATTATTTTACAGAGGAATTTACCTTACTAAATTTAATTTATTTAATTTAGCACCACACTAAATTAACAAAATACTAACAATGAATTGGAATAAAACGATTGTACTAGCTGCTTCACTTTTCGCAGCTTCGTTCCAAGTACAAGCACAGGACAATTTGATCAATGCACTAAAAGCAAATCAAAATGACAATAGCAAATCTGGATTTACATTTACTGAAGTTATCAATCTAGGTAACACATCCATCAAAAACCAAGGTTCATCAGGTACTTGTTGGTCTTATTCAGGTAATTCTTTCCTGGAGTCAGAGATGATCCGTATGGGTAAAAAACCAGTTGAGATCTCCCAAATTTATACTGCGCGCAATACGTACTTAGACAAAGCTCGTACTTATGTACGCCTTCATGGTGGATTATCATTGGGTGAAGGTGGTCAATTCCATGATGTTTTGAACTCATTCCGTAAATACGGTACAATGCCGCAATCTGCTTACACAGGTCTTCACTACGGCACTACACGTAACAACTTTGGTGAAATGACAAATATGTTGGATGCGATGTTAGGAGCAGTAGTAAAAGGCAAAACATTAACGCCAAACTGGGAGAAAGCATATACCGCAGCGATGGATTCTTATCTTGGAGAAGTACCTGAGAAATTTGATTACAACGGTAAATCTTATACACCACGCACTTTTGCAGATCAGGTAATCGGTATCAATCCGGATGATTACGTTGGTATTGCTTCGGTAACTGACCATCCATACTATAGCCAATTCGTATTGTTGATTCCTGACAACTGGTCATTCGACCGTTTCTATAATGTTAAGATGAACGATTTAACGGACATCATTGACAATGCGTTACAAAAGGGCTATACTGTAGCTTGGGCAACTGACGTATCAGAAAAAGGCTTTTCTTGGAAAAACGGTGTAGCTTATGTGCCAGAAAAACCTTTCGAGGAAATGACAGATCAGGAAAAGTCAACGATGTTCGTTGGTCCTAAACCAGAGTTAAAAGTAACAGCGGAAGAAAGACAAAAAGCTTTCGACAACTGGCAAACTACAGATGACCACGGCATGCATATCGTAGGTCTTGTAAAAGATCAAAACGGAAAAGAGTATTACATCGTTAAAAACTCTTGGGGCACAACAAATGACTATCATGGTTATTTGTATGCGTCAAAAGAATTTGTACGTTATAAAACAACTTCTTTGATGTTACATAAAGACGGTCTAACAAAAGATTTAAAATCGAAGATAAATATCAAATAAGCGATTTATCAGTCCACGAAAACACCTCTGAAATTAATACTTCAGAGGTGTTTTTGTTTTCAGATTAATTTAATAACTTAAACATAATTATGAATCTTTTGTTGAGTGAGTATGAGAAGTATAATCGCATTATGCCTTACAATTTTATTCGGGAATTTGGCTCAGGCCCAGACCAAGGGGGTGAAATTTGTAGAAGGGTTGAGTTGGAAACAAATAAAGGAGCGGGCACAAGCTGAGAACAAGTTTATCTTCGTAGAGCTATTTGCAACCTGGTGTGGCCCATGCCAATATATGAGCAATGAGATCTTTCCCTTAGAGCAGGTGGGGCAGCCAATTAATCAGAACTTCATTAGTGTCAGGGTACAAATGGATTCCACAGAGTCCGACAATGCCAATGTCAAAAAATGGTATGCCGATGCGCGTGCTATTTCCAATGAATACAATATTCAATCCTTTCCCACATTTCTTATCTTTAATCCCAATGGGCAAGCGGTACACCGGATTGTCGGTGCAAGTGACGCTCCCGAATTTGTCGGTCATGTGATGGATGGACTCTATCCCGAAACACAGTATTACACGCTGTTAAAAAAATTCGAGAAAAGACCTCAAGATATTTATACAGCAAAGCAGATGCTGAAAGCAGCAAATATCGCTTACGATGAAAATACAGCACGAAAGGCAGAAAATACCTTAGCAAATTCATTGGGCACGGATGAACTATTCAAAAAAGAAAATGTCCATATTTTATTGGCGGCTGCCAAATTCACCAATTCAAAAGCTTTCAATCTTATTCGCAACAATAAAGAGAAAATTGATATTCTATTAGAGTCACCAGGTATTGCCAACCGTACTCTGGCAAATGTTGTCGTCAACGAATTATTTCAGATTAAAATAGATGCCAAACATGAACCCAACTGGGATAGTTATCAAAATGAACTTGCTGCAAAATATCCAGACATCGATTTCGTTCCGATGTTCAAGAAGATAAAAGCACACTACTACCTTCAGGTGAAGAATTATGTAGCCATGAAGAATACGATCAATGATTACCTTTCGTCAGAAGATTTTACTCCACATCAATTAAATACCTTTGCCTGGACTATTTTTAACAATAGTAGCGATGCTGCATGTATTGAATCCGCGTTAAGCTGGAGCAAGAAATCCATCATTGAAGATCCAAGCAGTGCATTCTTGGATACCTATGCAAACCTACTCTATAAGAAAGGAGAAAAAGAAAAAGCCATAAAGTGGCAAAACAAAGCTATTGAAATGGCCAGTGAGGACGATCGTCCTATCTATCAAGAAACACTGGACAAAATGATGAAAGGAATAAAAACTTGGGAGAACTAACCTTATCCCAACTAATGCGAACGATTAAATTAAAAATCTAAAATACCAACATTATGAAAAAATTGATTTTAATGCTATTTCTAATCCCTACCCTACTGTTTGCGCAAAGCGAGGGGGTCAAATTTGAGCATGGGCTCAACTGGAGTCAGATTAAAGAAAAAGCGGCTAAAGAAAACAAATTCATTTTTGTAGACTGTTTTACAACCTGGTGTGGCCCTTGTAAATATATGTCGAGTACTATCTTCCCACAAGCTAAAGTAGGTGATTTCTTCAATGCAAAGTTTATCAATGCAAAAATTCAGATGGATAAAACCAAGAATGATAATGAAGATGTAAAATCATGGTACGAAGAGGCCGACCGTTTTGCCAAAGATTATAAAGTTAGGGCATACCCAACTTTTCTGATCTTTGATTCAAAAGGTACCCTTGTTCATCGTATCGTTGGTGGCGGTGAAGCGGACGATTTTATAGCGAAAGCACAAAAATCACTTGATCCAAATACACAATATGAAACGCTATTAGCAAAATTTAATGCCGACCCAACTAATGTAAACATTGCTAAAAGTATGGCTATGGCAGCCAAAGAAGCTTATGATCAAGAGACACAGGCAAAAGCGGAAGGAGTCGTATTAGCGTCCTTGACTACAGATCAAATCTTTACAAAGGAGAATATCAATTTATTACTTTCGGCGGCAAATGTTGTCGATTCTAAGGCTTTTAATTTAATCAAAGATAACCCTGCTAAATTTGACGCCGTCAGTGAAAAAGTAAAAGCAAATGACTTCTTGTCCCAGCTGTTGGTTAGTAACGCCGTAAACACCAAAATCCGTGCAAAGGAAACGGTTGATTTCGCAAGCATAGAAAAAGAATTGGCGCAAAAATATCCAACTGTCAATACAGAAAAAGCAAGTCTCGAAATGCAACCACGTTATTACGGTTATACCAAAAATTACCCGGGCTTAAGAGATAGCTTCAATAAATATATTGCAAAATATGGTTCGACCATCACAGCAGCGGAATTGAACAACATGGCTTGGTCTATTTTTGAAAACTGCAATGATCCTGCCTGTTTAAAAGCAGCAGCGGAATGGAGTAAATTGTCCAATGAGAAAGAAAAAGATGCGCCGATGTATCTAGACACTTTTGCAAACATATTGTATCGCCTTGGAGAAAAAGAAAAAGCTATTAAAACGCAAGAAAAAGCAATTTCACTTATCACAGATGCTACCCAAAAAGAAGAATATGTAGCGACCTTACAAAAAATGAAAAAAGGTGAAAAGACTTGGCAATAAGAAGATATTCTAATCGTCGATGAATAAAAAAGCCGCGGTCAATAACTTGATCGCGGCTTTTTTATTCATTGCTCTACAAACAGTGCTTTGAACCAACAGATAATGCTTTGAGCACTGGAAAACTGTCTACTTACTTTAACTCTTTAATACCCATATTCCAGAGCGCGAAAGCATATTTATCAACTGTACTATTGATCAGAACTTCTGTTGACCGTCCAGCACCGTGGCCAGCTTTTGTCTCAATACGAATCAATACGGGGTTATCACACGCTTGCTTTGACTGCAGTTCGGAAGCAAACTTGTAGGAGTGCGCCGGTACCACCCGATCATCATGATCTCCGGTAAAGACCATCGTCGCAGGGTAACAAACCCCAGATTTCACATTATGCACCGGAGAATATGCTTTCAGATAATCAAACATTTCTTTGCTATCACTGACCGTACCATAATCATAGGACCAACCTGCACCAGCTGTGAAGGTATGATAACGCAACATGTCCAAAACACCAACCTCAGGCAGTGCGACCTTGGCTACTTTGGGATCTATTGTCATTGTTGCTCCAACGAGCAAGCCACCATTTGAGCCCCCCGATAAAGCAGTATACTCGGGTGATGTATAACCATTCTCCTGAAGATAATGTGCCGCGGCAATAAAATCGTTAAACACATTCAATTTGTTGAATTGTCTACCGCCATCATGCCATTTCTGACCATATTCACCCCCTCCGCGCAAATTCGGAACAGCATAAACACCACCATTGGCCAACCAAACTGCAACGGAAGTACTAAAGGCAGGTGTCAAGCTGATATTAAAGCCGCCATAACCATACACAATCGTCGGGTTTTTCCCATTTAAGACAATCCCCTTTTTGTACGTAATAATCATCGGAACCTTAGTACCATCTTTGGATGTGTAGAAAACCTGTTTCGATTCATACTGATCGGAATCAAATTTCACCTTAGGTTTGATATAAAGTGTAGACTGACCAGAATTTACGTCAAACTTATAACTTGAAGAAGGTGTAATGTAATTTGAAAAACCAAAATAGATTTCTTTTTCCTTTTTCTTACCCGAAAAACCACTCGCCGTACCCACACCAGGCAATTCTATTTGCCGAATCTTTTTACCCGTATAATCGTATTGAATCACAACCGAAACGGCATCTTTCAAATAGTTTGCAAAAAGATAGCCTCCACCCGTACTGATCGAAAGTACATTTTCAGTTTCTGGAATAACATCTTTCCAGTTCTCCTTTGCAGGATTCTTCAAATCAACTTTTACCAAACGGTTGTTGGCAGCCTTGTAGTTCGTCTCCAATAAGAAACTATCCCCAATATTGTCAACGACACCTGTATTTGCGTCAAAATGATCTTGTAAGCAGACAATCTTGCCGTTCGGCTGATTGAGATCCTGATAATAAAGTTCATTTCCTGTTGTCGTATTTGCAGCGGAAATAATCAGGTAACGTTGATCGTCTGTTAATGAAGCTCCTATATAACGTCTCGGTGTTTCAGGGCCACCAAAAATCAATTTATCTGTAGATTGGGCTGTTTTAAGTTTATGGTAGTATAATTTATGTTGGTCTGTTTTTTCAGAAAGTTCAGATCCTTTTGGTTTATCGTAACTCGAGTAATAAAAACCATCATTTCCTTTCCATGCAATACCAGAGAATTTGACATCCACTAGCGTTTCACCTACAGGCGACTTATCCTTGGCATTCAGTACAATGACTTTCCGCCAGTCTGATCCTCCTTCAGAAATAGAATAGGCGACTAAACTGCCATCCTTTGAAAACGAAACATCGGCCAATGAAGTTGATCCATCTTTCGAGAATGTATTTGGATCCAAGAAAACTTCTTCTCCTCCCGTCTCCCCTAGTTTACGATAAAGCACAGCATGTTGCTGTAAGCCGTTATTCTTAAAAAAATAAGTATATGCACCTTCCTTAAACGGAGTCCCTATTTTTTCATAATTCCATATTTCGGTTAATTGATCTTTTAATTTTGTACGGAATGGAATTGCATTCAAATAGTCAAAAGTCACTTTATTCTCTGCCTGTACCCAGTTTTTTGTCTCAGCTGAACGATCATCCTCCAACCAGCGGTAAGGATCTGCAATCTTTTCACCCCAAAATTCATCCACGACGGTTCCTTTATTTGTCTTCGGATATGTTAACTGTTGTCCATAACCGGTCGTCGCCGTACCTGCCATACCTATCATCATTAGAATAAGGCCAAAATTTTTGTTTATCATAAAAAATCGTCTACTTGTTTCAACCAACCTAAGTTTTATTCACTTAGCACCTGAAAATTCAATTTGAGTTGAATATAAATAAATTTATCGATCTCTTATCTTAAAATATACGATACACCTGCATTTTTTAACGCACAACAACCTATCCAGCAACATTATACACATATTTCTTTGCGGTATATTTTCATAGCAACCGAAATTTCTTTAGATTTATTTAAATCTTGAAAATATCACAACAATGTTTAAAAAAGTCATATATCTCTCTTTGTCAATTTCCATTCTTCAAATTGGAATAAGCGAAGCACAACAACTTCCCATAGATCAACAATATCGAGCCACTCCTACGAAGATCAACAATCTTGTCCACACCAAGCTGGATGTTCGTTTTGACTATACCAATCAATTCCTCAATGGAAAAGAGTGGATCACGTTACAACCCCATTTCTATCCAACAGATTCCCTTCGTCTCGACGCAAAAGGCATGGATATCAAACAGGTGTCGCTAGTCAATGGCCAACAATTGGTCCCTTTAAAGTATAGCTATGACAATAATTCCCTGCTGATCAAGCTGGACCGTAATTACGTTGCCAAGGAACAATATACAGTATACCTCGATTACACAGCAAAACCCAACTTATTAAAAGTTCAGGGCAGCGCAGCGATTAACGATGCTAAGGGACTATATTTTATCAACCCTGATGAGCGCGCGCCGAACAAACCTCGTCAAATATGGACACAAGGTGAGACTGAAGCATCATCAGCCTGGTTCCCGACGATTGATCGCCCCAACCAAAAGACTACAGCAGAAATCTCCATGACTGTTCTTGACAACTATGTCAGCCTATCGAATGGTGTATTGAGCAAGCAACAGAAAAATAATGACGGTACCCGTACAGATACCTGGACAATGGATTTACCACATGCCCCATATCTATTTATGATGGCCGTTGGTGATTTTAAAATCTATCAGGACAAATACAACAATATCCCCGTTGACTATTACCTTGAACCGAAATATGCGCCCTATGCCAAAGATATCTTCGGTAAGACACCAGCGATGATGGACTTCTACAGCAAGACTTTGGGTGTTCCTTACCCTTGGAATAAATATGCACAGATCGTCTGTCGCGATTATGTCTCAGGTGCCATGGAAAATACAAGTGCAACACTACATGGCGAACATGTACAAAAGACGAAACGCGAATTGTTGGACGATAATCAGGAAGGAACGATTGCGCATGAACTATTTCACCAGTGGTTTGGTGATTTGGTCACAGCAGAATCTTGGTCCAATTTAACCATGAACGAATCTTTTGCCACTTTCGGCGAAGTTATCTGGCGTGAGCACGATGGCGGTAAAGATCGTGGAGATAAATCTAGATTTGAAAAACTCCAGTCCTATCTCAAATCGACTAAAAATGGGAAAAGCCCGACTTTAGCCCGTTATTATTATCATGATAAAGAAGATATGTTTGATAATATCAGCTATGCGAAAGGCTCATTGATTCTCTATGCCCTAAAAGAGCAAATGGGTGATGAAGCGTTCTATCAATCGTTGAAAAAATACTTGACAGACAATTCCTTTAAAACCGGCGAGCCGCAACAGCTCCGTCTAGCAATGGAAGAAGTGACCGGCAAAGACTGGGCTCCGTACTTCAATCAATGGTATTACCAAGGCGGACATCCAATTTTGAAGATCACAACAAGAAACGGAGAGAACAGTGTCATACTGAATGTAGCCCAAATTCAAGATTCTACGGTACAGACTTTCCAGCTTCCCTTGGCCGTCGATATCTATACCAAAAATGGAAAGATCAGACAGACATTTCAACTCAACAGGCGGAATGCCCAATTTATGATCCCGCTACCTGCTGCTGTTGAATTTATTGATATTGATCCCGAAAAAACACTCGTGGGTCAAATTCAAATCGATAAATCAGATGCCGACTATCTATATCAATATGAGCATGCACCTTCATTTGCCAACCGCGTCGGTGCGATTGCCTATGCCTCAAAAAATCCGACAAATACCATCAGCCAGCAAATCTTAACAAAAGCATTGGCGGATACCGATGCGGATCTTGCCGCAACAGCGATTCAAGGTCTCGATCTAAGCAATCCCGCGGTCCGTAAGTCAGCCGAAAAAACCATCTTGGCACTTGCAGAGAAGTCCGAAGCCTCTGTTATCCGTGCCTCTGCGATTCAAAAGCTTGCACAGACAAAAGATAAAAAATACAAAAGTCTAATTCTGAATGCTGTAACCGACAAATCCTATATGGTTATCGCAAGTTCAATCATGGCAATAAAAAGTGCTTATCCAGATCAACTTCAGCAGTCCTTGAAGCGCATTGATCCCGATGCTACCGAATATCTAAAAGCGCTGATCACCGAATTATCTAAATCATAGCAAAATATATTGTGGAGGCGAATTTTGTATTCGCCTCCATTTTTTTTAGTTTTGGCCACATGTCAACAAGAACAAAAATTTATTTTGCCTCCGACTTTCATCTTGGATCTTACCCCTTGGAACGTTCACGGGAAAGGGAGCTGCAAATTATACAGTGGCTGGACCAGGTCAAAACGGATGCTGCACAGCTCTATCTTGTTGGTGATATTTTTGATTTCTGGTTTGAATATGCGACTGTTGTCCCAAAAGGCTATATCCGCTTTTTGGGTAAATTAGCCGAAATTGCAGATCTCGGCATTCCCATTACTTTATTTAAAGGCAACCACGATATGTGGATGTTTGATTACCTCAAAAAGGAATTAAATGTACGCATCATCGACAATGAGCTGGAGTTACATCTCAACGGAAAACATTTTTACATTCACCACGGCGATGGTTTAGGTTCGGGAGATTACAAATACAAGATACTCAAGAGAGTATTTCGGAGCCGTCTCTGTCAATGGTTATTTGCACGGTTGCACCCAAATCTCGGAATCGGAATCGCGACACGTTGGTCCAAACATAGCAGGCTTTCGAATAATGAGGACGAAAAGTTTCTGGGCGAAGACAAAGAATGGTTGATCGGTTATGCAAAGGAACTGGAGTCAACCCAACATCACGACTACTATATCTTTGGCCATAGACATCTTCCCTATGATGTTGAGCTGAACTCCAATAGTCGTATTCTAAATTTAGGGGAATGGATCAATTACCATACCTATGCAGTTTGGGATGGTGAAACTTTACGTTTGGAAAAATGGGCGAGCAAATCCTAATTTCTTTATCCGATTGCCTGAATGGTTATCACTTTTTAACGCCTGAAAGTGCTGCAAAATTGGAGCAGGTCAGTAAGAAAATTACGGCGAAAAGAAATAGCCTGTTGATCGAACAGGACAAAATTCAAAAAGACATCTATTTTCTGGCTTCAGGATTAGCCCGCGTTTACTACGAGACGGCCAACCGCCAGATTACCCTGGATTTTGTTTCACCCGGCGGAACACTCATATCCATGAATAGTTATGTCCATGATACACCGGGTTATGAAAACATAGACCTTTTAGAAAATAGTGTTGTTTATCAGATAGACCAAAAGCAACTTTTTGACCTCTACGAAAGTGATATTGCCATTGCAAACTGGGGAAGAAAGATGGCTGAACTTGAATTCATCAAGGCCGAACAACGAACCATGTCCAAGCTCTTTAATACTGCCCAAGAGCGCTATGCCGAGTTACTTCAAAAATACCCCCAATATATCCAGCGGATCAAACTTGGTTACATCGCCTCCTATCTCGGCGTCAGTCAAGTTACCTTAAGTCGGATTCGCGCAACTATTCACACAAATTTTTAACATTTGTAAAAATTATTATCGGCCAAAAGCTGGAACTTTGTACCAAAATAAAAAATAGAAAACGATATGAACTGGATATTTTTAATATTGGGCGGATTATGTGAAATTGGTTTCACCACGTGTTTGGGTAAAGCCAAGGATGCAACCGGGAATGGGCAATGGTTCTGGTATGGTGCCTTTGTTGTATTCCTATTTGCAAGTATGGGCTTATTGATCAAAGCCACACAGACACTTCCCTTGGGCACCGCTTATGCTGTTTGGACCGGAATAGGTGCGGTAGGTACTGTTTTAATGGGGATCTTCTTCTTTAAGGAGCCAGCAGATTTCTGGCGCATATTCTTTATTTTCACGCTGATTGCTTCCATCGTAGGACTAAAAGCAGTTTCCTCTCATTAATAGCAGGCTAGGTTGTTTAAAAGCAACAAAATTTCCTTACTTTTGTACACTCAATAGTAATCTAGGTCATACATTCCTAGAAGAAGCATTTTTGATATATGTTAGACAAATTACAAGCGATAAAAGAAAGATGGGAAGAAGTGGAAGCTGAATTGAGCAACCCTGATACCATGCAAGATATGAAACGTTTTGCCAAATTGAATAAAGAGTACAAAGATTTGGGCAAAATTGTGGACCAATACCATATTTACAAAAATATGGTGAGTAATATTGATACCAATAAGGACATCATCATGAACGAGAAGGATCAAGAACTTCGTGAGATGGCCAAAGAGGAATTGGATCTTTTATACGTAGCAAAAGAAGAAAAAGAAGAAGAAATTCGCCTAATGCTTATTCCGAAGGATCCTGAAGATGCGAAAAATGCCATTATCGAAATTCGTGGTGGATCAGGTGGTGATGAAGCAGCCTTATTTGCGGGTGACCTTTACCGCATGTACACACGTTATTTCGAAACCAAAGGCTGGCGCAACGAAGTAATGGACGTTACCGAAGGAACCTCTGGCGGTTACAAGGAGGTGATTTTAAAAGTTATCGGTGAAGACGTTTACGGACAATTGAAATACGAATCAGGAGTACATCGTGTACAACGCGTTCCGGATACCGAAACTCAAGGCCGTGTACATACTTCTGCGGCATCTGTTGCAGTTCTTCCTGAAGCTGAAGATGTCGATGTTGAGATCAATCCTGGTGATATAGAATTACAGACATCCCGTTCGGGTGGTGCTGGTGGACAGAACGTCAACAAGGTCGAAACAAAGGTACAGTTGACGCATAAACCGACGGGTATCGTTGTTGTTTGTCAGGTAGAACGTTCCCAATTAGCCAACCGTGAGTTAGCGATGGAGATGTTGCGGAACAAACTTTATGAGCTCGAGTTGAACAAAAAGAACGGCGACATCGCTGCAAAAAGAAAAACTTTGGTTTCTACAGGAGACCGTTCGGCAAAAATTCGCACATATAACTACCCTCAAGGTCGCGTAACGGAGCACCGTATTGGAATGACGATGTACAACTTACCGGCAATTATGGACGGTGATATTCAAGGAATTATCGATGCATTGCAGTTTGCTGAGAATGCAGAGAAGATGAAAGATGGCCAAGTAGATTAGTTTTTTTTCAAAAAATCTTTGCAGATACGTAAACAAACGCTATATTTGCACACCTTCTGAGGAGAAGGGTTGAGGTCTGGTAGTTCAGCTGGTTAGAATACATGCCTGTCACGCATGGGGTCGCGGGTTCGAGTCCCGTCCAGACCGCTTCAAAAGAGAGAGAAATCTCATACGTTCTTTAACAAAATAAGTTTTTAAGATTTTTAGGTCTGGTAGTTCAGCTGGTTAGAATACATGCCTGTCACGCATGGGGTCGCGGGTTCGAGTCCCGTCCAGACCGCCAAAAATTATTAAAAACAATCCTTAAGATTTTAGGTCTGGTAGTTCAGCTGGTTAGAATACATGCCTGTCACGCATGGGGTCGCGGGTTCGAGTCCCGTCCAGACCGCTAAAATTTTAAAAACACAATTGTTGGTCTGGTAGTTCAGCTGGTTAGAATACATGCCTGTCACGCATGGGGTCGCGGGTTCGAGTCCCGTCCAGACCGCCAACAAAAAAAGCATCATTTAATTATAAATGATGCTTTTTTTTTGCCTTAACAATACAACAGCTATTATTTTTTTATTTCGTACTGAAGAGCTCCCGAAGGACAGTGCTTGATCTGTTCAATCAATTCGGCCGTACTCGCATTTTGGGCCGTAACCCAGGGCTTATCTTTCGGATGATACACATTCGGCAGACTCTTTACACAAACTGCAGCATGTACACAGCGTTCCGGTATCCAAAGGACGGTTATCTCTCCATTTGGATGTGGATATCTAACTATTTTTTCCATAATTCCATCTCTCTTTAACAATTCATATTTTAAGAACTAATAACGATAAAGGCAATTTTGTTTTAAGAAACAGCGCGCCGTTTTTTGATCATACTACTTACCCGATAGATCATAAAAATACCGACAATGGAAAGTAGAATAACAATCATCCCCAATGTCGGGTAATGTTCCAAGGGGCTTTCTTTTGTTTCTTGGACAATGATTACACCTGCTAATGAAGCAGCAACACCACCTGCCAGCTGTTGCAACGAAGAACTGATACTCATAAATGCGCCCCGATCTTTCATCTCGGGAACAGCAGTGATCAAAGCCGAAGATGGCGTCATCCGACTTAAAATGCCGGCCATCATTAAAATGTTTAAGATAACAACGATATAAAATGGCGTAACACCTAGGTTCGTGTAGATAAATACGACAATCATAAGCCAAAGGGAAGCGAAAGCAAAAATCTTAAACTTATCGTAACGGTCACTCAATTTTCCTACAATAGGCATAATAATCAAGGATGCAATACCTGAAATCATAAACAACATCGGCAGCTGTTCGTGGCTTACCTTTAGATTATTGACTGCAAAAGCACTTCCAAAAGGCATCATCATATAACCTCCAATTGAGAGCAAAGCTGTTGCCATAAAGCCGACGCGGTATTCTCGCTGTGAAAAAGTCAACCAAAGATGCTTTAACGCAGATTGATGTTTCTGAAGACCTATATGCGCCGTAATAGGAATGAGTTTGACCGCTATAATAACGACAATAATCAAAGCCATCACTGCAATCCACAAGAAGGCACTATGCCAACCCCAATTATTTGCAATATATAATCCTATGGGAATCCCCAGGACCTGACTTGCACCGAAGCCCATCTGCACAAAGCCCATCACACGTCCGCGCTGTTGGAGCGTAAAGATATCGGTGATAATAGCCATAGAAATCGAGCCGATAACGCCGCCAAACAGCCCGGTGACGATTCGTGCAGCAACCAAAGTCCAGTAATCGTTGGCAAAACTGCAGCAGAAGGTTCCGATAATAAAGCCAGAATAGAAAAATAACAGCAGTTTCTTCCGATCAAAACGATCGGCAAAGCCCGCGGTCAGCAGCCCCGAAGCACCGGCACTAAAGGCATAGGCCGAAACCGCAATACCAAATTGAGCCGGTTTGAGATCTATGGCTTTCATCAGGATATCCCCCATCGGTGACATCACCATAAAATCAAGCACAACCGTAAATTGCGTCATGGCCAATAAAAACACCACAAGTTTTTGATATGCCGTAAAGGGCGCGTTATCAAGTTTATTTATTTCCATACTGTTCAGATAGCCTCGGTTCAAACTGGCCTAAAAATACAGAAGTGCGCGAACATTCTTTGTAATATGTTTGCAAAATTATCGCGCAAGATTCTACCTTACCTTACCTTACCTTACCTTACCTTACCTTACCTTACCTTACCTTACCTTACCTTACCTTACCTTACCTTACCTTACCTTACCTTACCTTACCT